>CAKVMJ010000055.1 GCA_934772445.1 uncultured Clostridia bacterium | reverse complement strand
AGAATTTATAATGCAATGGACACAAGGCTTATTGGTACATATATGACGGTTATATTTAACCTTCTAATGATAATGCTATTAGCATTGTCTTCCAACACGCTTATGGCAAAAACATATAGTGAAGAAGGTGCTTCATCATATTTGATTAAAACCAATCCAGAAAGTTATTTCACATCTCTTGTTGCAAAACTTGTCCCAAATGCAATAATTTCAACTATTTCAATTATTGTAACTTGTATAATTTATGGCAAATTTGGTGGGAATTTCGTTAATGTACCATTGCTTATAATTGCAGTTGAATCATTCTATCTAGCACATTTGCTTTGGAGTGCAGAATTAGACTTTATGAACCCTCAAAACGCACAATATGCTTCCACTGGTACTCACACAAATAATCCAAACGAGATTAAATCAACATTATATATGTTTTTAATTGCAATTGTGGTTGCAATTGCAACAAAACTTATATTGCCAGAAGGTGTTTTAACATTCTATCTTAAATTTATGATTATTGGGCTTGGATTGTTAGCATTAAGATTATATCTTTACATTATGAAAATAAAAGTTTATTACAGGGAGAAATGAGATGAAGAAATCAACACTTATAATTATTTTAGTTATCTATGTTGCATCTATCGTTGCAATAAACTTCTTTGGATTAAGCGTAAAGGTTTATGATAAGATTATAAATGTAACAAGCGTGGAATGTATAAACAAAGATGAAGAAGGCGTGGTTGTAAAAGATAAAGATTATGGTAAATTTATAACGGTGAATTTTGTTGGGGAAGCAGATAAAGAAACTTTAAGTGGAACAAAACTCCAATTAAAATGGCATGCTTATCCCGATAATGCCACAAATAAAGATGTTCAATTTATTTACGATAAAGATAATCCAAGATTTGAATTCTTTAAAGACGAACTTGGCAGAGAAACAGGCTTAATTTTGATATATGCAAGAACGCAATTTATCGTAACAATAATGTCTTGCGATGGAACATTAAAGAAAACAGAAGTAAATATTTATATAAACTAAAAAATTGATAAAAATAAATTAAATTGGTGTAACTTACTTTTAAAAGTAATTTATATAGAATTCAAAAAGGAGAAAGTATGAAAAAAATAACAGCGTATTTAGCCACTCTTATTGTAACACTTGCATCAGCAGTTATTCTTGCTAGTTGCGGTGAAGTGGCAATCAAAAGAGCGTATGTTAAATCTGGATTAAAAGATACAATCGTTCAAGGTACAGAACTAATTCTAGATAATATTCAAGTTAATGTTGAATTTGCAGATAGAACTAGTAAAGTTGTAAACTATAACGATTTAACTTTTGATCTTCAGGGATTTGACAAAACAAAATTAGGTGAACAAAAAATTAAAATCACCTATAAAGATTATTCATTCGAACAAACTATCACAGTTGTCGCTCCAGAAGTTATTGGTGCACACTTAAAAGAAGGTACAATTCCTTCAACAGTTGTTCAAGGAATGGATATTAATGT
>CAKVMJ010000054.1 GCA_934772445.1 uncultured Clostridia bacterium | reverse complement strand
ATCTACGTCTTCTTTTGATAGCCTTATATAAATTGCTACCTTGTATATTGTTTTTTCTATTTGTTCAAGCATCTTTTCTCCCTTATATGCTGTTAATAACAAAAGCGGACATTAAAACATTGGCACTTATTAGAACATTTTAAAGTCCGCGTATTTGTATCTAATTTCTATTATATTTTATTTAGAACAAATTTTTGATGCCCAAAAGTATTTTTCTTTAAGGTATTAATTATTAAATATTTTATTAATCTTTCTAACTCTTCACCCTTTTCGTCGAAGTACATATTAATTTTGAAAGTTTCACTCATATTAATTCACTCTCCCTATACTATATATACATCCGTTTTCTTACAAAAATTCTTCCTTATATTAAAATTTATTTTTGATTTTTTTAAATATGTCCACATCTGTTCATAAATAGTTTAAGGGTAGGTATACCATATCTTTCGATATCGCATACCTACCCTTGTTAGTAAAATATATCATCCATTTTGTTCAAAACATTGGTATTGCTGACTTTTATAATTATAAAAAATGTCCAATTCTGGAGTTTGTTTTGTTCGAAAATTTGGACATTTTTAGCTTATACGTAATTTCATAAAAAGTAATGAAATATTTTGTTTTTATGTAATATTCTTACAAAAATTTTTTATTTTAAAATTTAGAGCGAATTACAAAATTCACATTTTAAAATTTAGTTTTAGCAACAATAATTGTAATTTATCTTACTCTTTTTCCCAAATTAGTGTCTTATTTTTATAATTTAATAGTTCACTATCATTCAATGTCATATTTTTATTAGAGAGATTATCTATATAATAAATATGTTTTATACTTTCATAATTATCTCCATTTGGTATATATCCTCTTAATCCTTCAGATTGAAAGTCAACTACCATGTTATTTCCTACCCTTAACAAATTATTTGATTTGTCATTATCCTTAAAAATTTTCGTTGCAAGCGTTTGAGTAACATTTACATATAAATCATAAGAATTTTCATCAATTTTAACTAATATTGCATTAGCATTTTTATAATTTTCCAAGCCTATTTTTATATCTATTACCTTATCTATTGGAATATTTACTTCTACTAGGCTATTACTGTATTTTACTGGAATCTCCAATTTAAACATTATTAAGTATGTAATAATTATTAATACTAAAATTCCACATACAATTAAGTAATTTTTTAAGTATTTAATTTTACTCTTTTTTATTTCTTGATTAGCATATTCAATGGTGTCTTTTACTACCTTTTCAGCTTCACCTTTATTCATCTTCACTACCTCCTATTAATAAATCATATAAGCTTATATTTAAAATTTCTGCAAGCGGAATTAATATAGATATATCAGGAAAAGATAATCCTCGTTCCCATTTACTTACTGCTTTATCAGTAATATGTAGTTTTTTAGCTAATTCATTTTGAGTCATATTCATAGATTTTCTTTTTTTGGCAATAAATTTGCCTGTCTTTCCTGCATCCATAACTTTCCCCCTTACAATTCAGATTTTACTACTTAAATTTAAAGAAGTAAACCGACTATCAGTTTACTTCTAATAAAAGTTATAATCTGCTCGACAACTTACTATTTGTCTTCTCCATATTTTTTATTAATTGCTGTACTCTATCTTTAAACATTTCATTTTTTGTCAACTCAAT
>CAKVMJ010000053.1 GCA_934772445.1 uncultured Clostridia bacterium | reverse complement strand
GAGTTAAATTTTCATTATTATAATATAAATTTGGATTAATATAACATCTTATAAAATAACTACCAACAGCTGAAGAATAAACATAGTTTTCAAAACCATCTTTTTCAAATTGAGCATTAGTGCAAATATAATAAGCTATATTCGCTTCTGTGTTCAAGTTTTGTGCAAGTTCTGTTTGCGTTGCGTCATAAGGAATCAATGCATAATTTGGTACATTAAATTGAAATTTCATTTTTTCAGGATTACCATTGTTATCGGTTGAATACTTAAAGCCGCTTATATAGTTTAAAACATCTAATGTAGGTGCTGAATATGCAGTTCTGTGAAGTATAATTGTAATTTCAAATTCTTGAGATTCAACATAAAATTTTTCATAATAATTTTCATTTCCTTTAGGCACAAACTTAACTTTAGTTGTTATTGTGTTTGTTTCACCTTTAGTGCTATCAAAGTTATATGTTTGAGGATTGACTTCCGCAAGGGTGCCATAATTAAAAATTTTACTATCAGCTTCATCCCAGGACTCTTTAAAATTATGCCATATCAATGTTTCATTTGTTAATTTGTTATCATTTGCTAAATTGTTATTTTCGTCATTAAGGTCAGAACTTAAAAGTAATGATAGTTTACCATTTATTTTTGAATTACCGAAAGATGTATAACCATTAATGCCATGTAACATTTCATCAAGAGTGACACCTTTACAAAGATCATAGTTAAAGGTGAAATCAATCTTAAAATCCTCTGCAGTTGCAACGATTGGTGATTTATTTACAACAAGAGTTTGATAAGCAGAATATGATTTACGGTAATTTTCTTGTTCTTTTATTTCAGCAAAAATCAAATATTTGCCTGGTTCAATAGATTCTAGATTTGGTATTTCATTTGATAATTCACGATAATTTCCAGAATCAACAATTTCGCTTGGTTTTGGTAAAGCCTTGATTTCATCTTGTGTTAGTGAAGAAATGTCATAAAATGAATTATCATCTTTAGTTAACGTATAAATTTTTTTCTCGATCATACTATCATCTAATTGAGTAGTGCCATTAAAAACGCTATAGTCGATACCTTTAAACTTTGTTCCATAGTAAATTTGATTTTCACCAATATTTCCAAATTTACTTATAACTTTTAAAGTGTAGTTGCTATTATCGTTTACTTTTTTAACATCAATATTAACTTCGCAAGACTTGTCTTTATACTTTAAAGTTAACCTCCAAAAGCCAGCTGTAAGATTTGAATTCTCACACATTTGAGTGTATTCTTCAAAAGTTTTAGTAACTCTACTTTCCTCGGAACCATCAGCCGTAAAACTTACGGTTATTTGAACATTAGTCAATTCAACATTTTTATTAGAGCCATCTGAATAATATGCTTTTATTTTTATATTGTTAAGTCCAGTAGTATTACCAAAATCTCTGCTCTGCCCGTAAATTGAGGTTGAATATTCACCATCAGCCAAGGAAACTTGAATGTAATTTAACTTTTTATCATTTCCACAGGCATTTAACAAAAATATGCAAGGAATAATTAAGCAAAAAGCAAATATAAAACTCAATAATTTCTTTTTCAATTTATTTCCCCCCCTTAAAATTGAATTTCTATTTTCATTATAGCATATATTATAAGAAATCTTATACAAAATTTTAATTTTTTTTCAATTTTTTAGTTCCATCAATATTTTTTAATTTAATCTATCATAAATACCTATAATTAACAACTATCAAAAAAAATAGCACTAGAAAATTTTTTAGTGCTACTTAGTTTGTTAATCATTTTTTGTCTGCACTGATATTTGAATATAATTGTGTAAAAACCCGCCTATGCATATCCTATTTGTGATCAATATTTACAAAATATTAATTTATTCATTTGAATTAATTAATTAAACAATATATAATATAAGTATCAAATAAG
>CAKVMJ010000052.1 GCA_934772445.1 uncultured Clostridia bacterium | reverse complement strand
ACATTCTCATCTTTTAAGAAAGTTGCCGTAACAAACACAATAAAAATATATGTAAGAATAAGCCCGCATGTCCAAACTAAATTTAATATTATAACTGCTAAGCTCATAATAAAATGCAAATCAATTAGTGCAGGATTTTTGAAAACGAAAAATCTAAGAATTGTACCATCACAATTCTCAAATGAAAAATTACTCAAATAATCTTTTAAAAGCGGTGCTGTGGATTTATCAAATAATAATAAGAACATAAAAGGAACAACCACTAATTCAACTAACATAGTGATTAATCTTTTTATATTAATATGATACCTCTCTATCAACTTTCTCATAAGATTTTTACAGATTGCTTAAGAAAAAATACTTGTTTCTTATTTCCCATTTTTCAAGTACACAATCTTTGTATAATTGTAACAATTATTTATAAAATAACCAAATAAAAACGCATACTAATAAAAATATTTTATGTATTCAATTATAAAAGTATAAAGATATAGATAAACTATAAAAATATTTGACAAATCAATCAATATTTTATAATGGTTATGTATGAAAAATGAGGATTTAAATGAAAACATTAATAGCATATTTTAGTGCCACCGGCATAACCAAAAAATTAGCACAAAATTTAGCAAAGGCAACAGGCGGAGATTTATTTGAAATAAAGCCAGAAGTACCTTATACTGATGCAGATTTAGATTGGACTAGTAAAAATAGTAGAAGCACTATTGAAAGTGATAAAAATGAATTAAAATTAAGTTTTGAAGAAATTAAGAATATTTGCGGATTTGAAATTAACCATTCATTTTTAAACTCTAAAAAAGAATTAGAAAATTTGGGTTATGAAGTTGCTAAAATATCTTTAAAAGAGAAATATATATTGTTTAAAAAAATTAATTAATCAAACAAAGGAAAAGTATTATGAAATATATAGTATTGCTTCGCGGAATAAACATAAGCGGAAAGAATAAAATAGCAATGGCTGAACTAAAGAAAGTTTTAGAAAATAATGATTTTTTGAATGTTGTCACCTATCTAAATAGCGGTAATATTATTCTTGAAAGCAACATAAATAGCAAACATACTTTAAGCCAAAAGATTTTTCAAATAATTAAAGAAAAATTTATGTTTGAAATTCCTATATTTATCACAACAGAAACTGAACTTGAAGATGTTTTAAACCATAACCCAAACTGGTGGGACACAAATGATAAAAATATTTACGATAACCTTATCTTTATTATTCCGCCAACTAAATACGAGGAAATTTATGCTACTATTGGTGAGCCTAGCCCTAATATTGATAAAATCCAAGGATATAACAACTACATATTTTGGTCGTTTGATTTGAAAAACTATAGGAAATCTAATTGGTGGATAAAAACCGCAAGCAGTAATATTAAAGATAATATCACAATTAGAACAGCAAACACTGTGAAAAAAGTTTTGGAATTGTGTAAAAAATAGCATCAATAAATGCTATTTTTTAATTTTAACAACTATTTTTATAAATTTTACTATATAATTTTTATTAAAATATTATGCTTAGTTATGAAATTAATACAAAAGTTATTAGCGATACGCCCTATTTTTTCTCAAAGTTTTCATAAAAAGAACAAAATTAATTAAAAAATAAAAAAATTTTTAAAATTTAAAAAATGTATGAAAAATTATTGACATTATGTTTTTAATATGGTATCATACTCTTGCGTTTTTAGATATGCGTTCATTTGGGGGTATAGCTCAGCTGGCTAGAGCACCTGCCCTGCAAGCAGGGGGTCATCGGTTCGAATCCGATTATCTCCACCAAATGTTTTAACTCTTAGTTTGCACCTTTTTATAAGATTAAAACGCCTGTTTACTTTTATTTAGGACTTATAGTTAATGTTGTTTAAGCAAAGTAAATTCTTACTTTTGCTTAACTAGAACAACAAATATTGGGATATAGCTCAGTTGGTTAGAGCACCGCTCTGATAAGGCGGGGGTCGGTGGTTCAAGTCCACTTATCCCAACCA
>CAKVMJ010000051.1 GCA_934772445.1 uncultured Clostridia bacterium | reverse complement strand
GAGGCGTAGCGCAGTTGGTAGCGCGCGTGGTTTGGGACCATGAGGTCGCAGGTTCGATCCCTGTCGCCTCGACCATAGAAAATGCTTGAAAACATTGATTTTCAGGCATTTTTATTTTTTGTAAATCTTTATAAATTGCTATAAATTTCTGCTAATTTTTTTAATTCACTCCCTAAAACTCCCCAATAAATATTTTTTAGTTTTTTATAATATTTAATAATATTTATTAAATTGTTTAAATCTTTTATAGTATTTTATTTTAAATATTAAGAAAAATACTTTATGATTTATTGGAGTGAATTAAAGTCAATTCACTCCCTTTATAAAATTATCTTTCTAACTCTTCAGTAATAGGCAATTCTAATAATTTGTTTGGTAATACAGAATTATTTAAATAATAATCATTAACTTTATTTAATTCTGTTTGTTTATATTTATTAAATACAGATGTATATGTATTTAATGTAACACCAATATCAGTATGCCCCATTAATCTTTGAAGTGCCACTGCTCTCATTCCTGCTTCAATGCAACGTGTACCGTAAGTATGTCTTAAACTGTGTGTTGTAATATCTGTAATATTAAAATTATCTTTTAATATTTTCTTTAATGCTATATTTGCATTTCTTGGGTCAACTAAATTTCTATTTGTACTTAAAAATAATTGATTATCTGTATTATTTTGTCCTTGTTCCATTTGTTCAATAATAAATGTTTTCATAAATGGTGGTATTGGTAAATCTCTTATTCCTGCATACGTTTTAGTTGTTTCTCCTATAATTACTTTTTCATTTTTATCAGTTGTTAAAGTTTTGTCCACCCTTAATAAATTATGTTTTAAATCTATATCGGAATTTCTCAATGCTAGAGCTTCGCCAATTCTTAAACCCATATACATTTGTATCAAAAAAGCATTCTTATATGGACTTTCTTTTAATGTTTTGTTAATTAGAAAATCGGTCAATTGCTGTTGCTCTTCCACTTCTAAAGCTCTTACAACTTTATCTTTTTTATTACTTTTAGGCTTTATAACATCTATCATAGGGTTTCTTGCAATATAGCCTTTGTCCATTGCATATTTAAAAGCTTGTGCAAATTGTTCATAGATTTTTTTAATATATGAATTGCTATAATTCTTCAAAGTATTAAAATAACCTTGCAATTCTTCTGCGTCGATTTCTTCTATACTTTTATGTGATATATAAGATTTTTCAATTACCTTAATTGTTTGTTCTGTCCTTGTAGATTGTCTTTCTTTTATTAAATTCATATCTAATTTCTTTTGTAAATTCACTCTCATAAGTTCATTAATCGGTATTCCGTTATGTTTTATATATAATGGATTTTCTTTCTGATACATAAGAGTATTTAAATATTTTTTTCCTTCTTCTTCAGAAGTAAATGCTTTTGTTTTTCTTGTTGTTTTTCCTGTTTCATAATCTGTAATATATCTTTGTACTATCCATTTATTTTTGCTTTTATCAAAAAATAAACTACCTGCTCCAGAACCTGATTTTTTAGGCATAACACTTCACACTTATACCTTCCTGTCCATTTTCCAAATTAAGTATGCAAGTAATGTTACAGTTTTTGGTTTTCCTAAATTTACAGAAGGAAAGTCATCTCTTTTAAAGACTTGGTTTGCAGAATTTTCTCCCATTTTTAAATCTTTTGCCACATCTTGAACAGTTAAATTCAAAAAAGGGTTTTGAATTTTCTTTATAGCTTCAATTAACATTAGTTCTTTTAATGAATAGTTATCTTTTTCTTTTGTATCAATTAATGTTGTATTATTTATATTACTCATTCTTAATCTCCATTTTTATTATTTTTTAATATACCATTTAGCACAACTTCAATACCAATAAGTACATCAATTAAAGCTTTTTCGAAGTTAGGTTGTTTATTACTATTATCATTAAAATCACGACCATAAAAATCTATATAGTATTTCTGTTTATCAGTAGCATTTTTAATAGGTTTAGTATTATTAAAAACTTTTATTGAAGTAGTACTGTTACTACTTTTATTTATTAAATCTTGTGAATACCATATAATATCTTTTGTGTAATTAGTTTTTGCTTTGTTTAATTTTTTCATTTTCTAAAACCTCTTTTCAAAAATTTTAGAT
>CAKVMJ010000050.1 GCA_934772445.1 uncultured Clostridia bacterium | reverse complement strand
TTCCTTCAACGATTTTGTTATAAACTCTAACAGTATCGCCAACATTGAAATCAGGAATCTCAGGCTTTAAATTTTCTCTTTCAATTGCTTCAATAAGTGTCATTCGACTTTTCCTCCTATACAAGATTAACCTGTTGTTCATAAATAAATTAAATAAAATTTAACAATATATCAGCGGACCAACCGAAGTCATAATATATATTAACATACGGTTTGTCAAAAATCAAGTAATTTTTGAAATTAAATTAAATCTTTTCCAAAATCGCTTAACTCTATAAAAACTTTCGCTGTTGCCACTGTATCATTCAATGCTCTATGGGCGTTTACAAGCGAGATATTTAATCTTTCAACAACATCTTTAAGCCTAAATCTAGTTAAACCCGGAACACCAACTCTTGCTAAATACATAGCATCAATTTGAGGGTTATCAAACTTATAACCGATTTGCAATCCATAATGATTTATAAATTTATAATCAAAAGGTATGTTATAAGCCACCAAAACTGCCCCATCACAAAATTTATAGAAATCTGGAAGAACTTGTGCGATACTTGGCGCATTTTTAACAAGTTCATCATCAATACCTGTGATTTTGGTAATTGTTTCACTAATAGATTGCTTTGGTTTAACTAAAGTTGTGAATGTTTCAATAATCTTACCATTTCTAACTTTAACTGCACCAATTTCTGTAATTTCATCTGGCGGACACTCTGTACCTGTTGTTTCTAAATCAAAAACAACGAAATCGTGTGCTTTCAAAAACTCACTTGGCTCTTTTTTAACTGTAAAGAAATTGGCTTGCTCTTCCAAATGATAAGGTTCTGGTTTTATCAAAACATAATTTTCATTAGCCTTTTTAAATTCTATTTCTGGCTCAACCTCAACCTTCTCCTCATAATCGCATAACGATATATTTTTCACTTTAAAGCTAAGTTTATCTTGTTGTAACTCAAGTTTACCATTTGCCACGATTTTTTGGTTATCCACTAAAGTTTTAGCCTTTTCAACATCGGCAATCTTTGGAAAATAAACGCATCTTAAATATGTAGATTTATGGCAAAGTTCAAAAACAAAGTAATCTTTCTCAATTTCTTCGCCTTCTGCATTTTTTCTTTTACTTTTGAATTTATTTCCCTTAATATATTTTATTACACCTGTAATATTAATATTCTCAGCTTCAGTTTTTAGTCCCTCTGGAAAGAAACATTCGCCCTCAATTTTTTCGCCAATAAATTCTTCCATTTTAGTTACATCTGCTAAAACAACTTCATTTTTAATAATTTGAGAATATATATTGGATAATGCCACAGTTTCTCTATCAGCTAAAATTTCCTTAGATTCATCTGTTTTTCTATCTTCTTGAATTAATTTAACAGAAACATCATCAAATAAGATTAAATCTAAATATTCTTTAAGCTCTTTTATAAAGTTTACCGATTCTAAATACTCATAGTTCGCACTATTAACCTTTACAACTAAATTAGTGCTATTCTCGCTCTCAAAGAAAATGTCCTCTTCTTTGATTGAATCTATAATACTAGAATACTGTTGTTTTATATAGTCAAACACCTGCATTAAAATCAGTTTCTTTTCAAAAAAGTATTTTTTGAATTTAGTTTCAAACTTTAAGCCCGTAAAATAAGATGAAATAAGATTATCTATCATCTTCTTTTCATCTTCACTAAAACTTTCTTGATTATATTGAAACTTAAAAGTTGTAAACTCTGTTTCGGCATCAAACAAAACAGAGTTTAACTTTACCTTTGAGCTATTTTTTAACATCTCATCATTAAGTATTTCTAAAAATCCCATAGTTAAACAAACCTAAATATAAATAACTGCAAGAAATCCACCACGATTATAAATCCAAACAGAACCATTAATCCTATCATATGAATTTTTTGCTCAACTTCTCTTTTAATTGGTTTTCTTCTTATTGCTTCAATAAGCACAAATACAATTCTTGCACCATCTAAGGCTGGAACTGGCAATGCATTAAACACTGCTAAGTTTACAGACAACACAACGAAGAATAATAACACATAGTTCATATTAACGCTTGCTGCTTCGCCAATTGCTTTAACCGCTGTAATTGGCCCACCAAGGTTACTAATATCATAATTAAATGTTACAAGTTTTCCAATGATAACTAAGCAATCCCAACTAGTTTGGACTGTGTAAGGCACAGCATCTAGGAACGCTTCTCCAACTGAATATTTAACATATCCTTGGATAGCAATACCCGGAGAATAATATGTTTTACCTTTTACTTCAAAACTTGTGATATTCTTAACATTTATATCAAGTTTTTCGCCATCTCTCAAAACAGTTAGAACATATTCTGCGTTCTCGCCTTGGTCAGACATAAGCAAAGTTGCACCACCATTAATGAATGTTGGTCTAGCTCCAGCAACATACAAAATCACATCGTTTGTATGCAATTTAGTTGGGTCTGCCTCATCATAGTTTTGAACAATTGATGGAACATCTTCAACTGTATTGAATGAATGAATATATGTTTGACCGCTTCCCATTGTGGCAAGCAAAGGAATAGATATAATACAAGCTGAAACAAAATTGAAGAAAACTCCACCAAATAAAACTATAACTCTTTTCCACCAAGCCATTGAATTGAATGAACCTTCAACAGCACTTTCTCCATCTTCACCCTCAAATGCACAATAACCACCTAAAGGTACAATCCTTATAGCATATAAAACGCCATCTTTACCTTGCTTTTGCCATATCGCTTTTCCAAAACCTATTGCAAATTCATTTATTTTGAATTTAAAGATTTTACCAAAAGTGTAATGTCCTAATTCGTGAATGAATATAAGCATTGCAAAAACTAAAATAGCCACTATAAGATGTAAAATATAGTTGAGTATGGACAACATAACCTGCCCAAACCCTGCTCCTAATAATGAAATCATAAACCCTCCGTTTATTTTACAATAAGATTAATGCATAAACAAATAAGAACAACGCATTAAAAA
>CAKVMJ010000049.1 GCA_934772445.1 uncultured Clostridia bacterium | reverse complement strand
GTTTGGACATGCGGGCTTATTCTTACATATATTTTTATTGTGTTTGTTACGGCAACTTTCTTAAAAGATGAGAATGTTGCATCTAAAAAGATTAGATATGAAAATAAAAACATCACGAAGGTTGATGGTATATATTTATTAAATCAAAGGCTTCTTTGTTAAAATGATAAGTCTTGCATTTTTTGCGAGTTTTTACTTATAAAATTTGGAATTTTATAAACACTAATATATAGGTTATATATTTATAAATATAACATATTTTTAGACTTACATTTGAATATCAAAGAGGGTATTATGATTATACTGCAGTATGTTTTAGTATGCATTGTTACGATGTTAATTGTTTTTATGTACTTTCATTTGAAAAAGAAAGGTAATGATGATGCTATTGATAGTTCGTTTAAAGTAATCGCACTAACGCTTGCATTAGTATTTTTTGTGCGATATATGAGTGGCGAAGATTTAATTAGAGATGTTGTTTCTCTAAACACCAAAGTTATAGATGGAAAGTTTTTAACTTTTGTTTCGCTTATTTTCAATTGGTTTTTCTATGCAAATATATTACTTGTTTGCTTAGGTGCATTTAATAGATTTAAAACTGTTACAAATATATTAAAGTTTTTTACACTCCCAATAACTTTAATATCTTTGTTTGCACTTATTCCTATGTGTTATGGAATAGTTGGAAAGCAAGCATATTTAGATTTTAATTTTAGGGCGATTTTGATGGCTTTGGAAATGGGTATGGTTTTAGGTTATGCTCTTATAACATGGTTTGAAAACCCATCGTTTAAATTAACCAAGAAGGAAGCCTTGGGTTTTCTTTATATAATTCCAATGCTTCTAGCAGTTATGCCATCATATATGGTTATAGGTTTATTTGGAAAATCTAATTCAATATTAGAAGTTAAATCTTTTAGTGCAACCCATAGGTACATACTATATCTATCTTTGATAATTCCAATCACTATTTATTTGATTCTAAATAAAAAATCCTATGAAGAAAAAAGATTTTGCTTATTGTTTATCTCGCTTGGAACTTTGATGAGTTTCTCGTTAGGTCATAAATTTGCATCGTTTTTGAATATTACTCAGTGGCCATTCCACTTGTGTAACACCGCTATGTATATCGTTCCATTATGTTTGTTTTTTAAATGGGATAAGTTATTCTATTTCACATATTTTATAAATGTTCTTGGAGCATTCTTAGCGATGGCAATGCCAAATTATTCAGCAGAATTAAATTTATATGCTGCAAGTTTGGTTAATTTCTATATAAACCATTATATTGCGTTCTTTATGCCAATTTTAATTATTGCGTTAAGATTATATGAAAGACCAAGAATGAAAACATTTATGTATTCGATGATTGGTTTTGCGGTTTACTTCTTGCTTGTGTTGATTTTAAATGCTTGGTTTAGTAATTATGGCAATGTGGATTACTTCTTTATTAATAGTGATTTTATTGCAGACAAACTTGGAAACTGGGCGCTTGATTTGAGAAACACAACGCTTGAATTTGATATTAATGGATTGCATTTTGTTTTCTATCCAGTATATCAATTGTTATTCTTCCTAACTTATGTGGCTTTAGGATTTGGAATGTGGTTTATCTACGAGCAAGGTTACGCTTTTGCGGATATGTTAAGAGATATAAATGCAAGGAATAAGAAAATAAAAGCAGATTGGCTTGCTTTGGAAGTGGCTAAGGCTGAAAGGATTGAAAAGATGAGTAAAGAACAATTAAAAGAAATTGAAAATTCAATAGTGTTATATGATTTCTCAAAACGATATGGAACAAGTAAAAACTTCGCGGTTAAAGATGCAAACTTAAAAATTTCAGGCGGAGAAGTCTTTGGTTTCCTTGGTCATAACGGTGCGGGTAAGAGTACGATTATTAAATCAATTGTAGGTATCCAACCAATCACTGAGGGAAGAATTGAGGTTTGTGGTTTTGATGTTGAAAAAGAAAGCGTTATGGCAAAAAGAATGATTGGTTTCGTTCCAGACCATTACGCACTTTATGAAAAACTTACTGGTAGGGAATATCTAAATTATATTGCGGATCTTTGGAATGTTAGCCAAGAAGATAGAGATAAATCCATTGAAAAATATTCAAAACTTTTTGAAATGGAAGTGGCGCTAGAAAATCAAATCAAAACCTATTCTCATGGTATGAAACAAAAAATTACAATTATGTCTGCACTTGTTCATAATCCAAAAGTTTGGATTTTGGACGAACCTCTAACAGGACTAGACCCAACAAGTATTTTCCAGGTTAAGGAATGTATGAAACAACACGCAAAAGAAGGCAATATTGTATTCTTTAGCTCACACTTAATTGATGTTGTGGAGAGTATTTGTGATAAAATTGCGATTATTAAGAAAGGTAAAATCCTAACCACTAAATCTGTTAAAGAAATAGAGAAAGAATGTTCATTGGAAGAGTTCTATTTAGAAACAATTGGTCAGGATCTTCCAAAAGAAGAAATTGAAAGACAAGAAAAAAATAGGCTTATTTCAGATAAGGTTGAAAAAGAATATAGCGAAAAGAGAAAAAAGAGCAATAAGAAAAATTTAGAGGTGACTAATTAAAATGAATTCATTAAAAATATTAGTTGCTATGCAATTAAAAGATAAAATAGATTTTAGTGCTTTTAAAAATTGGAAAACTGCTTTATTCAAATCTATTTGGACAGTTGTAAAATTCTTAGTTATAACTGCAGGGCTATATATAGCATTCTCAGTTTTATCTATGCTAAGACTTATTGATTTAAGTGCTGGTATTCCAGATAAATTTTTATTAGTAATTTTCACTCTTATGATGTTCCTTTCAATCTTAGGGGCAACAATAGGGCTTGTTAAATCGCTATATTATGCAAAAGATAATCAATTGCTTTTAACAATGCCAACAAGCAGGGTTAACATATTCTTTTCAAAATTAATCGTGTATTTTCTATATGAATGTATTAGAAATATAACATTTATTTTGCCATTATTTATTGCTTATGGTATTGTTAACGGTTATGGATTTCTTTACTTTTTATGGTTGTTTCCAAGCATCTTAGTGCTAACAGGCGTAACAATTTCAGTTAGTGCATTGCTTTCAATTCCTGCAATGTTTATAAGTAATTTCTTTAGAAATTTTAAAGTTTTACAATATATTGTTATTGTGTTGCTGGTTGGCTTAGGAATTTATGCTTTGGTTACAATTATAAATTTAATCCCTGCGGATTTAAATATTGTAGAAACATGGGGTACAATTTTCTGGGAAATTCAAACATTCTTAGATAGATTCGGACAAATATTTATTCCTTTTGCTTATCTTATGGAGATGATCGTTGGTATTAGATATGGAGTTTCTCACACAATGTTCCATTTAAACCAATGGTTGTGTTTCTTAGGGGCGATAGGAACAATAGTTGTATTGCTTGGAATTTGCTATTTAGTTGTAAGACCGTTATTCTATAAAATAGCAAGTTCGCCATTTGAATATAAGAAAAATAATAATGTAAAACCAAAGAAAAACCATAAGAGAAATAGTTTCATTTCGGCAGTTTTAAAAGAAACAAAGGTTATATTTAGAACTCCTGAAAAATTCTATACATTGATAGGTTTGGCAATTGGTATGCCGATTGCAATATTGCTTTTAAATAGAATTTATAATGCAATGGACACAAGGCTTATTGGTACATATATGACGGTTATATTTAACCTTCTAATGATAATGCT
>CAKVMJ010000048.1 GCA_934772445.1 uncultured Clostridia bacterium | reverse complement strand
TTGACCACATAAAACCATGGAGCAAAGGTGGTGCAACAACACTTTCAAATGCTCAACTACTTTGCAAATCGTGCAATATTAAAAAATCTAATAAATAAAATTATGACCACCTATTCTAACGATAGATGGTCTTTTTTACTGAATTTTATTAAAATTTTATAATATTTTCGCAAAATTTTAGCCATTTTACAATAAATTTGCGATTTTTTATTTGATTTCCTTTATCTTTTGCTTACACCTATCGTTAGAATTGATGTTTAGTAATGTTTGAAATTTAGCCATTAATTATTTGCTCTTTTTTACTTAAAAGGAGCAAACTTTGAACGAATTTAAAGATGATAAAGTTGTGGCTTTTGCTGGGCATAGATATGAATGGCATTGTATTGGCGTAGAAAACAAATTGCCCGAAGTTCTAGAAGATTTAATCAATAAAGGCTACACCATCTTTTATGACGGACACTATGGTGCTTTTGATGAAAAGTGTGCACATGCGGTCTTACGATTAAAACATAAATATCCGCACATCAAACTAATTCGTATTTTAACATATTATCATCACGACAAAGAAAAATACGATTTGCCATCGTGCTATGATGGTTCAATACTTCCAGAAATAGAAGAATTGCATTACAAACAAAAAATCACAAAAAGAAACGAGTGGATAATAGACCACTGCGACATTCTCGTTTGCCACATAGAAGAAACCTACAAAAGCGGAGCCTATCGCACACAAAAGTATGCTAAAAAGCAAAACAAACCAATAATTTATATCTAACAAAAAAGAAGACTAAAATTAGTCTTCTTTTTGCTATTGTTTAAATATCGAATCCAATTCTTTAAATTCCTTATAACACTCTTGCAACACATTAAAATCAGGCTCTAATCGTGCTTGAGCAGAAGAACTATGAGCTCTAATATATCTGCATAATTTGTTAAACAAAGTGGTAATTCTACTACCATGCTGATTTAATTTTTCGGTATCAATAGCTTCAAATCTTCCCATCTTTATATCAGGTTCATACCTATTTACAGTTCCCTTAAAAACCTTTTCAACGACTAATAATTCTACGGCACTTCTCATATATTCAAAACACTCATACATTTTATCTTTTCCTAAACTTTGTTCAGTTGCTTTGGACATAATATTATTTAATATTATTTTATAATTTTTATATGTTTCTATATTTGGAAATTCATATTTTATTTGCCCTGTATACTCTTTACCATCAATAAATACTTTTTCAACACAAACAAATAATTGTTCTTCATCTTGTAAAATTTCTTTTGCAAATGAAGATAAAAAACCTACAAATACCAAATTATGAGTAAAAATTATTATTTGTTTTTTTGTTGATAAAGAGACTAAAACTCTAGCAACAGTTTCCATTCTTTGTAAATCCAAACTATTAACAGGGTCGTCAAAAACAAGTATGTTATCCTTTTCTTCCATTGAATTTTCTGCTATAAAATGAGCTAATGCAATAACTTTTTGTTCTCCTTCACTTAATATATTCCCTAAGTTGTATTTTTTATCTAAAAAGCTTTGTTGGAGTGCTAATTTTGAAGAAACTATATTAGGTGCAAATTTTATATTTTTAGGGGCTTCCAGTATGGTAAGTTGATTATCTAAAGTCTTATTAAATTTTTCTTTATACTTAGTTGTTAAAATATTGGATTGTATAGCAGATAAACTACTATTAGATATTTTTGTCAATGGTTGAATATTTTTCTGTTCATATATGTTTTTAACTATTGCTTGTTTGTTATTTAGTAGAATAGCTATGCTATTTAATTCGTTAAGTTCTTTACGATTTGAACTAACTGCTTCATCAAGTTTGCTTTTAGTTATTTCCAGCTCTTTAAGTTTAGATTCATATTTTTTAATAATATCTGATATATTGGCTTTAGTAGTTTCAAAGTTGCAGTTATTTAAAAACTCATCTTCATTCAATCCATTTTCAAAATTTATATTTTTAAACCATCCAAGTTGGGATATTAATACTTTGATTTGTTTAGTTAGTATATGTTCGCCATCAAAAAATTGAGCAATTTTATTTATTTCATAAATAGTGTCTGAAATTTTGTTATTATGTTGTTCTATCAATTTAGTTAATTTATTAATTTGTTTAGAATTGTCATTGGATATAAAATTGTTATATGAAGTAAGTAATTGTTTTGCTTTTGGATTTAATGGTTGTCCACAAAAAACACAATTTACCTCGTCTGCGAAGTTGGTTCCATCTTTGGACTTCAAAAAGTCATCTGCAGCTAACAAGAAGTCTTTAAATAACGTTTTTTGCTTAGCATCTAAATTTAAATTTTCAATAAAATCTTCAATCCTTACATTATTTTTTATTAGCTTATGTATTTCTAATATATTGTCTTTTAAATCATTCCAAAAAGAATTGTTGTATAAACCTGATTTTATAAAAATATAATTATTTAACTCTTCAATTTTGTCTTTTTCTTTCAATGTATCAGCAATCTGTCGTGTTATATTATCGTTAGTTAGTTTTTTGGACTTTTCATTTAACTCATTTATCTTTTTATTCACATCTTCAATATGTAAATCGTTAGTTGATATAAAATCATTCACTATTTTTTCCACATCTTTGGTCTTACATTGTTCTATAATTTTAGCAACTTGTGTATCGTCAATAATAGCAAGCATCGTCATGTCTGATTGTAATTTTTTTAAATATTCCTTTGCTGTTTTAGACAATTCGACCGTTGCTGCGTTAATTAAATTAAAAAAGTTAAAATCTTCAGGAATAAACTGAATTTCTTTTTTGTGCCCTAATGAAAATCTTACACAATTAGAATTAAAAACTTTCACATTTAACTGTTTTGGGTTTTTGTTGTCCCAAGAAAAATCTTCATCACTGATGCCATTATAAAATCTTATTTCGGCTGTGTGATTTTCTTTTTCTTCTTCTGTCAAATCAGAATATATTGTATTTTCTTCATCTAAAGAATTACCCATAGATTTAATAATTCTAACATATCCAGTTTTTCCAGTCCCGTTAGAGCCATAAACAACAGTTAGATTATTATTAAAAGAAAGTTTTTGATTATCTAGTAACTTATTTACATTTTTAATATTTTTTATTGATTTTAAGTAAGTTTTATGTGTAATATTTGTGTTTTTAACCGTTAAATTGATATCATCGAATGTTTGATTCTTATAACAGTCAAAGATGTTTTGAATTTTATCAGTATTAATTTCTCCATTCGCAAAACAAGATTGTAGCATTGATTGAGCCCAATAGCCGTTGTTATTTGCCCATGTAATTAGTTTATCATTTATATTTTCCATATTTTTTACCCTTTATCCTTACCATGTGAATGCAAGTCAGAAATCTTAGATTTTCCTTCATTCCAGTTGCCATTTTGTTTGGTGACTAAAAATTCTTTTATCTTTTCAACAACAAATGTTTCAGTTATCTTTTGCTCCACATTATTTTCTCCTTTATTTATTTCAATCTTCCAAAACGACTACATTCACTTTATGCGAATAGGTAGTGCAAGTGTCGATGGCTATCATATTTTTTGTTATGAAAGGTTCAAAATTGGCTTTATCTCCAAATTCTTCGTATTCGTCTGGATTTTGTTCGTGCCACAGTGCAGAACAATGCCAATGACCACAAACTATTGGTTTATTTGGCTCGTAGATTTCATAGCAACCTCTAATTTTAAACTGACTGTAATTTCTTTGTTATCTCAACAAAAAATTCTTTACTCCACAAATCAAGTTTTGTTTTATCTTTTATGAAAGGCAATACATCTTGTTTTGCTTGTTCTATATCTAGATTTTCAAATCTTTCGTTTAGTAATGCTTTTAAGTTATCAATAGTTAAATCATAATTTTCATTAATAAACTTTGATTGAACCAACTTTGCTTTCAAATTTTCCAAATTCACTCTTGCTCCAATTGACAAAAAGAAAATATAATCGTAAAAATCTCTACCTTT
>CAKVMJ010000047.1 GCA_934772445.1 uncultured Clostridia bacterium | reverse complement strand
TGGGATATAGCTCAGTTGGTTAGAGCACCGCTCTGATAAGGCGGGGGTCGGTGGTTCAAGTCCACTTATCCCAACCATAAATACTATATATAGTTGTTTATTGTACTTTTTTTCGCTATATGTAGTAGGTAAAACCACTCAAATGAGTGGTTTTTTTATTCTCTGAGTAGAGTGTGAGTAGAGTTGTAGTCATTTAATTTGTTAAAATACACCAAATTCACATCATTGGTTGTATGTGTATATACTTGACTTGTTACTTTACTTCCAATTTCGTGCCCTACCCAAGTTTGAATAATATGTTCTGGAATATTTATATTTTTACAATTTGTTATAAATGTGTGTCTTAAATCGTGTATTGAGAAATCTGGTAAATTTGATTTCTTTATAATTTTCTTTAAATTTTTACACACTGCAGTGTATGAAAAATTAAAAATTCGATTTTCTTTAAAATTTTTATAATTTTCCAACACTTCGACCGTTTTATCAAATAAAGGCACATTTCGCAAACTGCTTCGAGTTTTTACTGAGTCCAATTCATTGGCTCTATTAATTGCTTTATTTATATTAATATATTTTTTTTCAAAATCTATATCATCTCCAGTTAAAGCTAAAGCTTCACCTATCCTTAGCCCCTCAAATAGTATTGTCAAAAATAAATCACCATATTGCTTATTAATTAAACAATTAGAAATAAATTTTTCCTGTTCTTCAATATTTAACGCAACCCCTTTCTCTCTTTGATGTTTAGGTTTTTCTATAATGTCAAAAATATTTTTTTCTATCACATCATAAAGCTTAGCTTTTTCGAATATTGCAGAAAGAAGTTCGTAAGCTTTTTGCTTAGTCCTTTCTTTAGTTATCGATTTTAACTCATTTACAACCATTAAAGGTGTTATTTTTAATAATTGAGTTTCTCTGAATTGATTTGATATATTTTTTAGTGTTTTGGTATAATCATCTAAAGTTACCTTTTTAACTTTATCGATTTTAAATAAAACCAACCATTCTTCATACCATTCATTAAAAGTTTTTAATGAACTCTTCTGGTTTAATAATTTATTTTTATACTCGACTTGCTCGAGTATTTTTTCTTTAAGTTCTTTTTGAGTTTTGGCGGAAAGATAAACCTGCTTTCCACCAACTCGAATCCTAGTATAATATGTGTTATAATTCTTTGTTTTTTGTATTGTTAATCCTTTATACCTCATTGACTCTCCTTTTTCTTCTAAAATAGGAAAGTCATTTTTTATATTTGAACTATTCTCTTTTTCTCGTTCTCTATCGTTTTTCTCTTCGAAATATCCTTCAAGTGTTAGCGAAATATTCTTTGAATATTCTAAAAGCCTAACCTGCTCTTTGATTATCTTTTAAAAAATTATCATATAAATTCATCTTTCATTCTTCCTTTATTATTATTTTTGATTTTCCAACATAGCTAGAATTCTACCATTTAGTATCATTAAGTTTTCATAGCTTAACTGTTTGATTAATTTTACAACATTTGCTTGAGTAAAAGTCAAATATCCTATATCATCTGGGCGCTCATTTTCCACTATGTAATCAATAGATACATTGAAATAGCTAGATAATTTCTTTAAAATCTCAATATTAGGTTCACATCTTTGAGCTTCATAACCCTGATAAGTGTTTTGAGCGATATTTAAAAATTTTGCCATTTCACCTTGTGTTTTGTGATTTTTTTTTCTCAATTCTATCAATTTCATTTCATTATCCTCCTGCTAAAAATATTAACATTTTTAAAAAAATAATCCAAAAACGGGATATTTATCTGAAAATATATCACAAATACCAAGTTTTTTATTGACAATTATCCGTTTATGTGATATTTATATATAAATATAATTAAAATATGTGATTTACACAGAGGTTAAGAATGGAAAAAATATATGGCACAAAAAATGAAAATATTGATTGCTACAGTTTTAAGGACACTGGTGAAAAGGAATTAGACAAAATCGAAAAGCATTGTAAAAGGTGTCGCTATTTTGATGATGTTTCTGATTTTCCTAATCGCTTTTGTGACTTGGCTTGTGAATTAATTGATTACCATTTTTGTTTGCCTAAATGTCCATTAAAAAAATGGGAAATCGTTGATGATAAAGGAGTTAAAAAATGAAACCAAAATATCTAGTCGTATCAGGAACGACCAACAGATTTGTATTTTTCCAAGAAAAAAAAGAAGCTTTTAAATTAAAATCTTCTCTTCTCCAGTTAGGACTTGGAGCTAGCGTTTTCGAGTTGCTCCAGGTAGATTAATTTTTTATTAATAATACCGCCAATTTCCATTATAGATTTATCAAAACATTAAAGATTAATTTCATTTTTCATTCTTCCAAAATTGGCGTTATTATATATTCTTTTTGCATTAGGGCTGGCTCAGCCCTACTCCAATAATTCCAGAGATTTTCTCTGTTATTATACCAGAGGAGCATTTAGTCGTGCTCCCAGTTATGTTATTCTATGTGACACCTTGAGTGTCACGACCGATAATAATCAAGCTAAGCCTTGTTATTATATATTTTAAATTATAAAGGGGGAAATTATGAAAAAGTCAACAAAAAGGACAATTTTTAAAATTGTCGGAGCAGTATTCACTGTTGCAGTTGTTGTCTGTATTGGAGCTTTAATTAAAGCTTCTGTAGATGGTATTACTTTTAAGGAAGTATTTACTGGAGTTAAAGACACAGCCGAAGCTGGTAAAGCTTTAATTGGATTTTAGTACACTTTAAATTTGGGCAAGTAATTAATAAAACTTGCCCTTTTTAAAATCAAAGGAGGCAATATTGATTAAATTTTTAATTAAAACTTTATTAATTCTTGGAGCAACTATTGCAGGCGGAGTCCTCTTCAGAGGCACGATATATACAACGATTCTAAATAGAACAACAACATTACTACAAGGGCGAAGCTGGTTGTATTTATTAATTTTATTCTTCTCAATCTGGGGAGTAATTGCTTTCATTCGCTGGTTGCTCAGATTGATTATAGGAAATTTAGATGATTATCGCTATAAGCGAAGTTTAATAAGGAGGAACAATGGCTAATAAAAATTACTACAATAATAAAAAATCAAAAATATCCAATTCAATAATCGTTATCGGACTAATAATGGTAGCTATATTAATCATCATAGCTGTATCACCTATTATTTCAGCTGGAAAAACAAAAGTAATATCAATAGACAAATTATTAGGCTTAGATTTAACAGATGACACTGTCACATCTGAAGTTTCAGGAAAAACCGAATTGAAACCTGAAACGGATACATCAGAGAGCGGAACGACTTACTCGACCGTTCTAAGATTGAATTATAAATTAGATTTAGAATCAGATTTAACAAAACAAGACAATCCATTTCTATTATTCTATGCACTAATTGATAATAATAGAGCAGACAACTATCTATTTGTTCACAAAACAGAAAATAATACAAATTCAATTTTTGGTGCAAAGACTGCAAAAAACACATATAAGCATAAATCGGTTCAAATTTTAGATTTTAAAGGGAAAAATATTTCGGATTCAACCGAATTAGAAAAGTTAAAAACTAGTAGCTTAAATTTAATTCAAGATGATACCGAGTACAAAATAAACTTTAAATACGACTACATAAAGACTATGACTATAGCTTATGCGCTAACTAGAAATTATGTATTTAGTAATGTAAGCAAAGAATCTGGAATTTATAAGGATATCGATGTAGATTTTACAAATCTTACTGAGCAATTTGTTAAAAATTCAGCTGGAGAATTTGAAAAAATCAATGTGAAAGTTGTAATCCCTGTAGTTTTTGCAATCGTAGCTTCATACGATGGAAAATATCTACCAGTTGAAAATTTTGAACCATCAGGAGCTATATCCTACCCTGTAATTGATACTGTAGATATAAAGGAGTAGTCTATGATTAATTTTTTAAAGAACTTATTTTTTACTCTAACCACTGTTCTAGCTACAATATTATTAATTCTTTGTATAAAAAATAAATGGTATGAGCAAATATTCACTAAAGAATATAACTGTAATCATCAGACTATCATAAACGATTTAAACTCGAAGCTAGAAGATAAACAAAATACAATTGATGAATTAAATAAACTATTATCTCAAAAAGAAACTGCCATATCCGCATTAAATATTCAAATTGAGCAATTAA
>CAKVMJ010000046.1 GCA_934772445.1 uncultured Clostridia bacterium | reverse complement strand
AATAATGAAATCATAAACCCTCCGTTTATTTTACAATAAGATTAATGCATAAACAAATAAGAACAACGCATTAAAAACTAAGCCATCAACTCTATCCATAATGCCACCATGACCCGGTAATATTTTACCAAAATCCTTAACTTGGCATTTTCTCTTTAAGTAACTTTCAAATATATCTCCAACTTGCGTTATAATTGAACCCAACACACCGATTAAAACGATATGCCAAACTTGTCCGCCAACAGAACCAAAGAATGTTTCAAACCCATTAAATAATGTGAACACATAAGCAGTTGCAAATGCACCAAACACACCAAATATAAGTCCGCCAATTGCTCCACTTATTGTTTTATTTGGGCTGATTTTTGGGCATAATTTTTTGCCTTTTAAGGCAGAACCTATTAAATATGCGCCTATATCTGTTAGCATAGTTACAACAAATAAGCAAGAAATTAAGAACCAAACAAATAATGCAAATTGCTCTTGATCAACGCCATTTCCTAAGAATACTGTTGAGAAATCAGATAAGTGATTTATAAACAAGAAAGGAATTGTGAATAATGCAGGATATATGAATATTAGCATTGAGTTTAAAGTTTTTTCCCATACAAACTTACCAAATTTAGTTTGAGGAGCTAACGATTCCTCTATCTCCTTTTTTGTTTCCTCTTTGAAAAAGTATGGCATAATCAAATTAAAAATTAAGCAAACAAGTGCAGTACTTGCAAAGAATATAAAGTAGTAATATATCTGCACATTTTTAGCAATCCCTATAACCATTCCAAGTAAAAATAAAAATGGATATATTGCGGTTAAAGAAACATTTGTAAACCTTTTACTTTCGTTAAAAGCTTTTGAAACTTCATAACAGCAAAGCATTGCCAAAATTGTGATAACAGCATCTGCAACATATAAAGAAACACTTCTCAAAAATAATGTTGCGAGTAAGCCTAAAATTATAAAAATTCCTGTTACAAATCTAGTTTTCATTTTATCCTTCTTTTATAGCACCAAAACGCCTATCTCTTTTTGAATATTCGATTAAAGCGTTATGTAACTCTTTTTTATTAAACGCTGGCCAATAAGTTTTAGGGAAATAAAATTCCGCATAAGCCGATTGCCAAGGCATAAAGTTGCTAAGCCTTTGTTCTCCACTAGTTCTAATAATAAAATCTGGGTCGGGTTGGGAAGATGTGTATAACATACTAGCAAATTCTTCTTTAGTTATTTCCTTTTTTCCTAATTTTAATAACTTATTAACGGCATAAACTATTTCATCTCTTCCGCCATAGTTTAAACCTAAATTCATTATCCCGCCATCATTATCTTTTGTTTCATTCATTACATCTTCAATTGATTTTGCTAAATCTTCTGGAAACCTTGTATAATCCCCCATAATATTTATCTTAATATTTGGAAAATCATTTAATAAGTTTGATTTAAGCATCTTTCTAAATAAGTTCATTAAATAATCAACTTCTTTTTTAGGTCTATTCCAATTTTCTGTTGAAAATGCATAAACGCTTACATACTTAATACCTAAATTAAAACATTCTTTTAGAATTTTAATCAATGTATTAAAACCAACCTTATGCCCATAACTTCTTGGCATATTTCTTTCTTTTGCCCATCTTCCATTGCCATCAATTATAAAAGCAATATGAGTTGGTATTTTTATATTATTTTTTATAGTGGTATTCAAAAGCTAAAACTCCTTTAATTGTATTTCCACTTTTCACCTATGAACTAAACTTCCATAAGTTCTTTTTCTTTAGCTTGAGTTCTTTTTTCAATATCTGCAATTGTATCATCTAATGCTTTTTGCACATCTTTTTCAAGCCTTGCCATATCATCTTCAGATATAACATTATCTTTTTTCATTTTCTTAAATTCATCAAGAACATCTCTTCTATAATTTCTGCAAGTTACTTTGCTTTGCTCTGTAATCTTACCAATTTCCTTAACAAATTCTTTTCTTCTCTCTTCTGTTAATTGAGGGAAAATTAATCTAATAACTTTTCCATCATCGCTAGGATTTAATCCAAGGTTTGCTTGCTCAATTGCTTTGCAAACTGCTTTGATTTGAGAAACATCCCACATATTAACAAGAATCATTCTTGCCTCTGGAACAGAAATAGTTGCCATTTGAGAGATTGGAGTTAGAGTACCATAATAATCAACCATAATTCTTTCGATTAACTTTGGGTTTGCTCTACCTGCTCTAATTTGCAACAACTCATCAGCGTGATGTTCTAAAGATTTCTTTAGGTTATCACGATATTCTTCTAAAAACATTTCAATTTCTTCCGTAAACATAATTTACCGCCTTTTAATATTTATACTAATTTATTTTACTATATAAACCACAATTTACAAAACATTTAGAATAAAAAAAGAAAAAAGAAAGCAGAATTTTGCTTTCTTTTCAAACTATTTAGATTGATTCATAACTTCTTCAACGAAATTATCTTTTCTCTTCTCTAAACCTTCACCCATTTCAAATCTTGCAAATCTTCTGATTGAAATTTTTTCACCAATTGTTAAGATAGCATCGTTTAAAATTTGAGTGATAGTTTTATCTGGGTCTTTAACATAATCTTGTTCTAGTAAGCAAACATCTTTATAGAACTTTTTAACTCTACCTTCAATCATCTTTTCAATAATTTCTGGTTTTTTGCCTTCGTTTAATGCTTGAGCTCTCAAAATTTCCTTTTCGTGTTCTAAGATTTCAGCAGGAACTTCTGCTGGGCTTATATACTCTGGTTTTGAGGCAGCGATTTGAAGAGCAATGTTTTTGCAGAATTCAACAAATTGTTCACTTCTTGCAACGAAATCTGTTTCGCAGTTTACTTCAACCAAAACACCAATTCTTCCACCCATATGAATGTATGATTGAACAAGACCTTCAGCTGCAATTCTATCAGCTTTCTTAGCAGCCGCAGAGATACCTTTCTCTCTAAGCCATTCGGATGCTTTATCAATATCGCCATTTGTGGCAGCTAATGCATTTTTGCAATCAAGCATACCTGCATTAGTTCTTTTTCTTAGTCTAACAATGTCCTCAGCTGTAAATTTTGCTTCTTCCATAAACTCTTTCTCCATTTAAAATTATTCAGTTACTTTTTTAGTTGCTTTCTTTTTTGCTGGTTTTTCTTCTTCAGCAGAAAGATTTTCAACAACTTTATCTAGGTTAGCGATTAATTCATCAGCAATATTTTCTTCTTTAGTTTCTGCGTTTGCTTCTGCAACTTCAGCTTCTGGGCTTACGCCTTCTCTTGCTTCGATAACTGCATTAGCCATAGCACCTAAAATTAAAGAAATTGCTCTAATAGCATCATCATTTCCTGGGATTACATAATCAACTGGTTCTGGGTCACAATTTGTATCAATTAATGCAACGATAGGAATATTTAAAGCTTTAGCTTCTTTAACTGCAATATGTTCTTTCTTTGTATCAACAATGAATAGAACATCAGGAAGTTTAGTCATTTCCTTAATACCACCTAAGTTCTTCTCAAGTTTTTCCATTTCGGCTTTTAACTTGATAACTTCTTTCTTAGGAAGCAAATCAAATTCTCCTAACTTCTCCATTTGAGTTAATTTATTTAATCTCTCAATTCTACTTCTAATAGTTTTGAAATTTGTTAATGTTCCACCTAACCAACGGCTGTTGATATAGAACATTCCGCATCTTTTTGCTTCATCTTCGATAGCTTTTTGAGCTTGTTTTTTAGTACCAACAAATAAGATAGTTTTACCATTACTTGCACAGTCCTTAATAAAATCATAAGCTTTATCGATTAAAACTGAAGTATCTTCAAGGTTGATGATATGAATATCATTTCTTGAAGTAAAGATGTATTTTGCCATTTTGGGATTCCATTTTCTAGTTTGGTGACCAAAATGTACGCCTGCTTCTAGCAATTGTTTCATTGAAATTACTGGCATTTCTTTTCCTCCTTGTTTTTGTTCCTCCCCATAGCATCAAGCTCCTTCGAACCACCTTTCAAACTTTTATTTACATATATGGCTTAGAAATATGTAACTTTAAAGTTTGGCTTTTTTAGGCAACAATTCAAAGAATAGCATATAGGTGTGTGATTTTATACATAAAAGCATAAATAGTTTATCATAAAAGAAAAAAAATATCAATAATTTTAACAAATATTTTTTTTGAATAGCATAAAAAAAATGGGAAAATATCCCATTTTTTAAAATTCCATTTCATCTTCGGATTTATCAAAGTTTAATTTTTCTGCTTTTTTGCTCAATTCTTTAATATCTGTTTTTCCTTTAGTTTCTTCTTTAGCTTCCTTCTCAGCCTTTTCTTCAGTTTTTGGCTTTATTTCCTCATTATTTGCTGGAACGCTTGCCATTGTTCGCATATCATTTATCTTATCTTTATCATTCTTTTTAAGATTATCTATTGCTTTAACTTCGCATTGTTCTTCCAACAAATCCATTTCCTCAATAAATTGAGCTGTAATTTTATCTTGTTCTATTTTATAGTCGTTTTCTTGGTCTTTAAACTTCTCTTGTCCATCAATATCTTCAAAACATTTATCCAAAAGTTCGTTTCTATTTTTATTTGTGGCATACTTATAAAAATACTTTTCAATTTTTTTGACTTCTTGATTATATAAATCTATCACAGACCTAGAATAATTGGAGTTTGTTTTTTTCAAAAGCAACATTCTTGTTTGAAAATATTTTCCATATAAATCCATTGCTTTATCATTCATCAAATCTTTCATTGCTATGCAAAACTGTTTTTTTGCCATACAATAGCCATTAAATAAATCATTATCCTTAATTAGATAATCCTTACCTTCTTCTTCATCATACTTAACTTTTATATTAAATTTATCATAAGCTCTTTCAACGATGCTTTCGTTATCAGTTTCTATTCTAGCAATTTCCGTACGGATTGTGTTTTGCAAATAGCCATTAATTTTATAAACGGTTTCTAGTAAATAAAGCCTACCCATAACAATTTCATCATTTTTGGGTTCAACTTTTAATTCGAACATCATTTCACCAAAACCTGCCAAATTGCTTACGCAAAAAATTGAGGAATTAAAGGCAGATTTCTTAATTTTTTCAATTGCAATTAATTCTTTCACAATTTCATTTGGAATATAATACTCGCCATCTGGAGTATAGCCACCAAGCAATTGATTTTCTATGGCATCAATCCTTTCCGTTGTAAACTCATCAACTGTTTTCTTTCTTTCAAACAACAATTTTTCAGCCATATTTTTCCTCCATTTTCTTAATTATACCACACTTAATTACACCTTCAAAACAATAATTACATAAAAAGCCATAATATTTTTTGTTAGAAATTAAATATAAAGCCTAGTATTTTTGCTTATTTTTTTTAAATTATTCACATTTTAAGCACAAAAAAACATCTTCTTAAATTCAAATTAATGAACTTAAAAAGATGTTTAAAAATCTAAATCAATTATAATTTAAACTATTTGATGATGCTTGAAACAACACCTGAACCAACTGTTCTACCACCTTCACGGATAGCGAAACGCAA
>CAKVMJ010000045.1 GCA_934772445.1 uncultured Clostridia bacterium | reverse complement strand
CCACAGCCACCATTATTCATTCCGAAAAACATAAATATTTCCTCCGTTGTAAATGCAAGCAAAATTATATTTCTCGTATTGATTTTTAATTTTATGTATTGTTATAATTCTGCTTACACTTCATAATATGCTACAAAATAAAAAATGTGTTAATTTTTATAAGAAATTTTAACACATTAATTTTTACTAATCAAATAACATCTCATCAATCTTATTTTTTAGATTATCAATATTTGTTTCTTTTTTAACGGAAATATAAATAGAATCTTCATTATCTTCTACAACAAAGCCAACCTTTAACTTATCTATCTTATTATATACCGTTAATATTTTTGCAGTGCAACCAAGTTTCTTAAGAAGTTCTTTTGTTATATTCATTTGGTTTTTATAATTAGGGTTTGAAATATCAACCACCAATAAAAGTAAATCTGCATAAACACATTCTTCCAAAGTACTACCAAAAGCTTCAATAAATTCGTGAGGAAGATTATTAATAAATCCAACTGTATCAGTTAACAAAATCTCGTGACCACTTTTTAACCAAACAGTTCTCGTGGTGGTTTCTAGCGTTGCAAATAGTTCGTTTTTAACATATATATTTTCTTTTGCTAAAAGATTTAGTAAACTGCTCTTACCGCTATTAGTATAACCAACTATAGCAACCACTGGTTTTTTCTTATTCTCAAGCCTACGCTTTCTATTCAAATCTCTATGTTCTTTTAGTTTATCTAATTCTTGTTGCTTTTTTAAAATATTCTTTTCGATAATACGCCTTGAAAGTTCTAGTTTAGTTTCACCTGGGCCCCTCATTCCAACTCCACCGCCATATTTATCTGAGTTGTTTTGTAAGGAATTAAGTCTTGGTAAAGAATATTTCATTTGTGCAAGTTCTATTTGAAGTTTACCCTCATTTGTGGTGGCTCTTCCAGCAAATATATCCAAGATAAGCATACTTCTATCTATAACTTTCACATCTAATGCATTTGAAATATTAGCCATTTTTGAGCCTGCTAGTTCGTTATCGAATATAACTAAATTTGCATTTGTTTCTTCAACTTTTGCCTTTAATTCTTCTAATTTACCTTCTCCGATATAATATTTAGGGTCTGGAGTTGCTCTTTTTTGTTCAACAAATCCAACAACCTCTATTTTTGCTGTTTCTGCTAAGCTTTTTAATTCTTCAATGATTTCTTCTCTTGGCATATTCCATTTTCCAAAATCAACAAAAACCAAAACTGCTTTTACAATTTCTTTATCTAAAGAGTACATTTTAATCCTCCATTAATGATTGCATAAAATTAGTTGCTTCTTCCAAACTAGTTTCTATAACACTTACATCTATATTCGTTGTAATATTTTCAGTAATATTTTTTAAATCATTGCCAACTTGCAATATTTTACTGGTTATTGCATACATATAAACTTTTTCGCTATCTGCAAAATTATCTTTGCTTGCATTAAAAATAGTTGTTAAACCATTGAAATAACTATTTATATATTCATAAATTTTAACATTATTAACTTCTGTTTCGAAATAACTATAATCCACTTTGCTTATAAAATTTGAGAATAAATAACAACCTAATTCTTTTAGCATAGGATTATTATTTTCTAATTCACTATTAGCAAAAGTTTTTGCTTTTTCTATTTCTTCATTCAAAATTAATGCCTTGATATATGAGTTTTTATAATAATTATTTTCATTTATAAGCTTACTTTTCATATATAAATTAAAATTGGAATTAAGATTTTTTTCATTCAAACTTTTTATAAATTCCGAATAATCTTTATGTTCAAAAAATTCTTCTGAATATTTTATAACATCTTTTATTGAACCAGTTTCAATTTGAATAGATAATGCTTTATTTAGATATTCAATCTTATTCGTGTTTTTATAATGTTTATAATATAAAGTTGAAGAATAACTCTTTAGGCCCATATCATAAAAAAGTTCTGCACTCTTTAGCGGTACACAGAAAATCATTATGCAAAAAAGCATTATTGAGATAAGTATAATGCTTCCAATTGTAATAAAAGTTGTTTTTAGAATATAATTTTGTTCATTCATACTCTCACCTTGTTTTTATTTTAACCTAAATAGTAATTTTTTGCAAATATTTTAAAGATAATAAAAAATATAATAAAATAATTTAGTTTAACTCTTTTCAAATTTAAAATTATATGATATAATATATCACGAATTTCTGTTTAGGAGAGAATTATGAATATTTTTTTAAACACAAATATGTTAACAATTTTTATTCCAGTTTTTACTATGCTTGTTTTATCAGCAATTGCCGTTGCAATTCTAATTCTTTGCAATGAAGATGATATTGAATCAGATAAATATTATAAAGCTAGAAGAGTGGCTACAAAATCTGAAGATAAAAATGTTGAAAGAGTTGCAACTTATCACGATTTCAAATATTATTGTGAATCTGAAAAGTGTACTAATGAAACATATAGATTCATTAATGCTCTTTATGAAAATTTTTCAGATGATTTTATGTTTGTTCCAAATGTAAAAGTTGGCAATTTAATATCTGTTTTTGGAAATCCTGATGAAGTTGATTCCAATGTTTTGAAAAGCACAATTGATGTTGGTATTTTCTTAAAAGAAACTATGCAACCTTTAGTTATGGTGGATTTAGTTAGCAGAGAAAATCCAAATAAAGAACTAGCAAAGGCTAAAAATGAAACATTAACTGCTATTAAAAAATTAAGTATAGCAGTTTGCGAAGTGGTAACTGAAAATGTTTATGATGGAGCGAAATTAAAGCAAGAGTTATTAAAACTTATGCCTGTAGATATAAAGAAAAAATATTCTAAAGATTAAAAAAAATTCCTATTTTTAGGAATTTTTTTTTATTATCTAAATTTATTCATCCAATATAAATTGGAGATTTTTTTAGTTAAGGCAAACTTATTTATTTTAATGTATTTATATAAGCGTTGGCTTCAGTACCAGCAATTGCACCATCAGCACAAGCAGTTATTATTTGTCTTAAATTTTTAACTCTAATATCTCCTGCCACAAATACGCCATCAATAGATGTGTGCATATTTTCATCAGCCTTAATATATCCGTGACTATCTAATTCTATTTGCTCTCTAACCATATCTGTATCAGGTTTTCTACCGATTGCCACAAAACAACCCGCGCAAGGTATTTCGCCAGTTTCTACCCCATCTACAGAGGCTATAATAACCTTTTCCAATTTATCCTTGCCAACCATTTCTTTAATCATATGACCTTGAATTATAAAAATATTTTTTCTTTCTTTAATAGTCTTTTCTAATTCTTCTTTAAGAATTTCTTGGCAAGTGAAGTTTGGAAGATTATTTACAATTGTTACAGATTTTGCAATCTTACTTAAATATATTGCATCTTCAATAGCACTATTTCCTCCACCAACCATTACCACATCTTCATCTTTAAAGAATGCACCATCACAAACTGCACAATAAGCAACGCCTTTACCTGTTAATTCATCTTCATTTTTAGCACCGATTTTTCTAGCACTTGCACCCATTGCTAAAATGATAGCCTTAGCAGAAAATTGCTCCATACTTGTGGTTACAGTTTTTTCATTTAGGTTTATATCTTCAACAGTATCATATTCAAATTCCACTCCAAGATTTTCAGCTTGCGCTTGCATTTGCATAGTTAAATCCATTCCGCTAATACTTTCAAAACCTGGGTAATTTTTAATCTCATAAGTTAGAGTGGCTTGTCCGCCCACCATTTTATTTTCTATAACTAATGTTTTTAATCCGCTTCTAACAGCATATATAGAAGCTGTTAAACCTGCAGGACCTGCACCTAAAATAATTACATCATATTGTTTCATTTTTAATCTCCTAAATAAAGTTCTAATTTATCCAAAATCTCTTTTCTTCCAGCGTTTGTTTTACTACTAGAAACGATAATATTATCCGTACCCAATCCTAATGCGTTTGCAATAGTACTCTTAACTTTTCCACATTCAGATTTGGTTAATTTATCCGCCTTGGTGGCTATTACAATATATGGTATTTTGTAATAATCAAGCACAACCTGCATTTGTTTGTCTGAGTCCATAGGATTAAGCCTTGAATCAACAAGCATACATACGCATTTCAAGTTTGAATTATTTACCAAATATGGTTCGATTAAGTCTTGCCAAGAACTAACTTCTTGCTTATTTCCTTTAGCAAAGCCATATCCCGGAAGGTCAACAAAATAAAATTCATTGTTGATTAAAAAATAATTTATTAATCTCGTTCTACCTGGGGTTTGACTAGTTTTAGCTAATTTCTTTTGCCTAACTAAAGCATTTAACAAACTACTCTTTCCAACATTACTTCTTCCCACAAACGCTATTTGTTTTTTATCATCTTCAACTAACTTTCTCGAATCCGCAACACTGATATAAAAATTTGCATTTTTTATTTCCATCAATATCCCTCCAGTATAACTTTAATCTTTAGATATTTTAACACATAATTATATATTTTAAAAACTTTAGTTAATTAATTTTAAAAAAACAAAAATATTTTAAATTGTAATTAAAAAGGTTAAGAGCTGTGAATTTATTCAACTCACAGCTCTTAAATATATAGAAATAATCATCTTCCTATGTTTTTATTATACCATATATTTTTTTATTTGCAATAGTTTTTGCAATATTCTTTGAAAATTTATTAAAAATTTATTATAGTGCATCAAACTGGGCTCTAGTTACTCCCCAAGTGACTGATAATTTTTCTGCACTGTTTCTATAATTCCAATTACTTCCCCAACCACTTGGTTTTTCACTTGCTTCGCAATAGATTTTTAATGTAGAAGAGCAATTACAAAATGGGAAAAAAAACCGTGAGGTAGAAATTGTTGTAACAGTTATAGGTAAAAAGATTTTCTTTAGTCCCTTACAATCACTAAAAGCGTTGCAGGTTATAACTGTAATACCATCTGGAATTTCTGTGAAATTACAACCTGTAATTAATTTATTACTAGCTGTTTCTATTATTGCATTACAATTATTTCGACTATCATATATTTTATTTTCACTATTCACAACAATCTCCATTAGTCCACCGCAACCATCAAATGAATCATCACTTATACTTATAACACTTTGAGGTATTACCAAGCTCTTTAACATAGAACAATTCTGAAAAGCCCTACTTCCTATATATGTTATTCCATCAAATATTTCTATACTAGATAAATTATTGCAATTACCAAACATCCAAGTTTCTATACGAGTAATACTACTAGATAGGTTTATATTTTTCAATTTACTACACTCAGTAAATGCATAAATTCCGATACCTGTTACACTATTCGGTATCACCATACTCGTTAATCCACTACAAGAATTAAATGCAGAACTTCCTATATTTGTCACACTGTTTGGTATTGCTACACTTACTATAGATGATAAATAACAAAAAGCATAATCAGCAATGACTGTTATTGTATTTGGTAAAATAACACTAGTTATATTTTTATTTTGTTTAAAAGCTGAAGTTGAAGAATTTCTTCCAGTAACAAACCCACTCACTGGTTTACCATTATATATATTTGGAATAACCACCTCTCCACTTGGAGATGTGGTGCTTTCACCCGAAACTAAATATGAATTACCATCATAGGATAATGTAAATACTAAACCAGTTATAGATGCAGTTTTATTATAAAAAGAAGATAAAGAAGAATCTTTTAAATCTT
>CAKVMJ010000044.1 GCA_934772445.1 uncultured Clostridia bacterium | reverse complement strand
ATTACCATACTTAATTTTTTTGATTTCACTATTCAACATAACTTAGCGAACTCCCCTTACCTAAAATTTATTTTTTTTATTAAATTGTAAAAATTTCACAAATTTAGTTGCCAAAACACAAAAAAATATGTACAATGACTAAAACTTATTTGTGAAACTGTGCAATAAATCACTCTATTGACACATCTCGCAATGCCCGATTATAGCACAAATTTTAAAATGTGTCAACTATTTTTTTACGCAAATTGATATAGATTTGCTTTTTTTTTATAACTTTTTATAGGTTTTAATGCAAAATAACAAGGTAATGATAGTAATTTAATTAAATTTATATAAAATTTAATAAAATATTTGGTGTTGATTTTTCTCTATGATATACTAAATAAGTTAAAATATAAAGTTTTTAAACTTTAGAAAAATGGAGAAAGATTTTGAGGATTTTACATACTGCCGATTGGCATTTAGGTTATAAGACAGATGACCTAGATAGAATGGAAGAGCAAAGAGATGCTTTAGAGCAAATTATCAAAATTGCAAAAGAAAAAAATGTGGATATGGTAATAATTGCTGGAGATATTTATGATTCTTTAATTCCATCTAGCGAGGCTGAGGATTTATTCTATAAAACTATAAACGAACTTAATAATAACGGTAACACAGCAGTTGTTGCAATTGCTGGAAACCACGATGACCCCAAAAGACTTTGCAATGCCAATATCTTTGCAAATAAGTTTGGTATTTTTATGTTGGGTACAACAGATAAGATTGCAATTGCAAAACCTCAATTAGATAAGAATATCTATGCAATAGAATCTGGCAAGGGTTATATAAAATTTAGAAAGAAAGATGGAGAGGAATGTGTTTTAGCATACTTACCTTACCCTTCTTATTATCGTTTTAAAGAAAGCAAAAAAGCAAATGAGAATTATACAGATAAAGTTAAGGAATGGTTAAAGCCAGGAATTAGTGCGTTTAGCGAAAACACAGTTAATATCCTAACTTCTCATATAATGGCTTATGGAGTTGAACAAACAAGAGAAGAACAAGAGGCTTATGATAGCATTTCGGCAATTAAGAATTTTGTTGCCACAGAAACTCTTTATACCCCTGCCCACTACACTGCTCTTGGTCATATTCATAAATGTGTTACAGTTAATAGAGAAAGAAATATCTATTATTCAGGCTCTCTTATCAATCAATTTTTTGATAACACAGAATTAACAAAGGTTATTGTGGCAGATATAAACCCAAAAGATGGAGTTACAAACATAGAGAAAATTCCATTGCAAGTTAAAACAATGGGCAAATTTGAAGTAACTTCTATGCTACACGCTGAAGTTTGCTGTAAAGACAACCCAGATAAATGGTTAAAGATTGTGGTTAAAGGTATTGATAGAGTTAGAATGGAAGATATAAAACATCTAAGGACAACTTATCCAAATCTTGTAACACTTAGTGTTCTTACAAAAGAGGCAATTCAAACCACAGATGTTGTTTCCAAAAAAGATTTAACCAATTCAGAGATTTTTGATAATTTTATTTTAAGAAAGAAAGGAACAGCACCAAATCCAGAAGTTAAGGAACTATTCTTAGAATTGATGTCGGAGGATTTGTATGAGACCGATTAATTTAAAACTTAAAGGCATTAATAGCTATGTAAGCGAACAAACTGTTGATTTTGAGAAATTATCCCAATTCAATTTGTTCGGTATTTTTGGTGAAACTGGAAGCGGAAAAACAAGCATTTTAGATGCAATTGTTATGGCTTTATATGGAACAAGTGAAAGAGATGTAACGCAAAATATTATAAATGTTCATTGCTCAGATGCTTATATAATTTTCGAGTTTGAAATGCTTGAAAATGGAAGAAAAGTTAGATATATTGTTCGAAGAGATTATAAACTCAGACCTAGCGGACTTAGAACCGAAGCAGTTTTGCTAAAATCGGATACAAAGGAAGTTTTGGCAGAGCATACAGATGAAGTAAACGAAAAGATTTTAAAGATAATAAGAGTTGGGAAAAAGGAATTTTTAAAGTGTATTGCCCTACCCCAAGGAGAGTTTGATAGGTTTTTATTAGATACTCCTATGGCAAGAAAGAAAACCGTTGCAAAGTTATTCAATTTAGAGGCTTTTGGGCAAGAATTAAACGATAAAGTTAAAAATAGAAAAGATTTAGCAACTGTTAAAAAATTAAACCTTGAAGATAAGTTAAATTTATATAAAGAGGCAACTCCAGAAAATCTTGAGAAACTAAAGCTTGAAGAAAAAGCAAAAGTAAAACTATTAGCAGATTTGGAATTTGGATATAACAAACAAACTATAGACCATACGCTAATTTTAAGCGATTTTGAAAGAAAAGAGCAATTAAAAGATTTAGAGATGCAATTAGATTTAAGATTGCAAGATAAAAGCGATATGGACTATCTTCAAAAACAACTTTCCTATACAAAAATCTATGGAGATTATTTGATGATTAAAAATAAACTTCATAGCACAAGTATAGAAGAAGAAAGGCTAACTCAGGTGGTTTCAGAATTAAAAGAAAAACTATCTCAGTTTGAGAAAAAATACGATGAAGAAAATGAAAATCTAAACACTCTTAGCTGGTCTAAAAAACAATATGAACAAATGCTTTTATCCACAAGAAATAACGCAGAATTAAAAAAGAGAATAGAAGCAGAAATTAAAGGAAAAGAAGATGAATATAATTCTCTAAAAGCCCAAAATCAAGGTATTTTAGATAAGATTAATTCAGCGGAGAGTAGGCTTGCAATTTTAAAAGAAGAAATTTCTTCAAACACAACTGAATATAACAAATTAGCAAAAGAAATTAATGGTATTAATGAATCATTAAATCAAATTGAGGGTTCTAAAACAAATGCAATTAAAGAGGAAATAATTTCGTTCTTAAAAGATTTAAGAAGACCAATAACTCAAGAAGTGGTAAATGAAATTATGGGTACTAAAGCCTGCTCTGCCCTAAAAGAGATTTACGATAAAATCAGAAAAAGAGAAAAAGATTATGCCGAAGAGATAAAGCAGAGTGAGGATAACTTAAATATCTTGCTTAGGTTTGAAGATTCTCTTGAAGAATGTGAGAAAAAGCTAAATAATAGGCTAAAAGAGGCAACAAAAGAAATAGAGATAACTCAAGATAATCTTGAAAAGGCAAGGCAAGAAAGTTATAGCCTCCAAACATCAATTGCGGGAGATAATTCTGCTAAAGATTCATTAGAAGCAAGCATATATAGGCTTGAATTAATAATGGCAACAGATAGAAAGCAATTGATTGGACTTCCAAGTTTTGAGGCGGTGGAAGAGATTGAGAATAAATTAAAAGAAACAAACGACCAAATTAGTACAGTTTCATCAGACTTAGGAGAAACTAATAAAAATAAACAACAAACAATTATAGATTTGGAGATAAACACATCGTTGTTGGAAACAACTAAGTCTAAAATAAAAGAACTTAACGAAATGTTAAATTCATATAAGATGAATAAAGAAGAAAGAGAAAATCTTGAGGACCAAAGATTGCTTTTGGAAGGCGATGAGATTGTTAGAGCAGATAAGTTATTAAATGAATACTTAATGAATGTTTCTCACCTAGAATCTTCAATTAGAGATTTATCCACAAAGATAATTAATAAGAATATTACAAAAGAAATTGTTGAAGCAAGCGAAGAAAAATTAAATAACGCAAAAGAAAAGATTGAAGAAACAAAGATAGCTTTAGCGGTTACTAGAAAAGATATAGAAAATGTGGAAAGCAACATTGAAAAAGCAAAAGAAATTAAAGAAGATTTAAAGAAAGCACAAAAAGAATTGGATACAGTTCTAGACCTTCAAGTATTAATTGCAAATGGCGCATTGCTTGAATATGTGGCTGAAGAATATATGTATTTAATCACGGAGTTTGCTAATAAATATGTTTATTCTATTAGCCGTGGAAAATACTTCTTGAAATATAACGGAGATTTTGTGGTTATAGATAATTTCAATGGAGGAATTAGAAGAGGCGTTAAAACATTGAGTGGTGGCGAAAGATTCTTAATCTCTTTAAGTTTAGCCCTTGGTATTAGCCAATCTATTGCCACGAATAATAACCAAAACTTCAATTTCTTCTTCATTGATGAAGGTTTTGGCTCTCTAAGTGAAAGCTATATAGATAAAGTTTTACAATCATTTGATGCCTTAATTAGATTAGATTTCACCGTTGGATTTATTACCCATGTGGAAAAAATGCAAAACTATATCACAAATAGGATTGTGGTTACAAAAGAATCAAACGAACAAGGTTCTATAATCAACACAGATTATTAAAACCCCTAAATTAAGCTAAAATAAAAACATATTAGAAAATAAATCTAATATGTTTTTTTACTATAAAAAAGAGTAAGGTTTATAAATTCTTACTCTTTATTTTTAATATATTTTATAACGCATCATACTCTGCCCTAGTTACTCCCCAAGTGACATTTAATTGATTTGATCTATCGTAACAATTCCAGCAATCTCCCCAGCCAGATGGCTTTGATGATGCTTCACAATAGATTTTAAGAGTGGAGGAACAAGATCTAAACGGAAGACTATAATAAGATGAAGTACTTATTTCTCTGACAGATTTTGGTATAAATATTTTTGTTAAACTAGTACAATTTTGAAATGCAGAATTTCCTATACTTGTTACACTATTTCCTATTATTAAACTTGTTAATCCACTACAACCATCAAATGCAGAATTTTCTATAGTAGTTACATTATTTGATATGGTTATACTTACCAGTCCACTACAACCATAAAATGTATAACTTTCTATACTTGTTACACTATTTGGTATTTTTAAATCACCTGTTAATCCTCTACAAGAGTCAAATGCATATCCACCTATACTTGTTACACTATTAGGTATTTCTATACTCGTTAATCCACTACATCCTCTAAATGCATAAGATCCTATACTTGTTACACTATTTCCTATTATTAAACTTGTTAATCCACCACAACCTGAAAATGTTGAATCTCTTATACTTGTTACGCTATTTGGTATTTCTACACTTGTTAATCCACTACAATTTTCGAATGCACCAATTCCTATGATTGATACACTATTCCCTAATGCAACATTTGTTAATCCACTACAATTTTCGAATGCACCACCGCCTATACTTGTAACGCTATTTGGTATTTCTATACTCGTTAATCCACTACATCCTCTAAATGCATAAGATCCTATACTTGTTATACTATCTGGAATTGAAATACCTGTTAAATTACTACAACTTTGAAATGCGGAATCTTCCAAACCTGTTATAGAATTAGATAATACAATACTTGTAACATTTTCATTTTTTCCGAAAGCATATTCATAAGTATATTCTCCCGTTTGAACTGGTTTTGTAAAACCAGATACTTTTTTACCTTCATACATATTTGGAATTACAATATCTCCACTTGCAGTTCCATCACTTTTTACTAAATAAGTGTCTGTTTCAGAATCTAATTCAAATGCAAGTCCTTCAATACTTGCGGTTTTACAATGTAAAGAAGAAGTTAAAGATGAATTAGTTATGGATTGAGAAAGATAATCATCAGAAACAACTTTAGTTAGTCCTTCATCAAAGAACCAGCCTGTGGAATATTCTGCAGTTTGCTGGGTTGCTAAATATTCGCCTAGAGTTTGACCTGCCAATGTACTTGAACTAACTGTGGTTGGACTTGCTCCATCAACACTTGTTACTATAGTTCCATTATTATCTCCACCAACATTGAAATTAAAGGTTACGCCTGCATCAAAGTTTGGTGCTAAACCAAAATCTGC
>CAKVMJ010000043.1 GCA_934772445.1 uncultured Clostridia bacterium | reverse complement strand
CTCAAAAAGTATTCAAGAATATGTTGATAATAACAAAACTGAATATGTAACTATAGAGAATTTATATCCAGGAACTTACACAATTTTTGGAAAAGTTAAAGCGGAAACAAACTTTAATGAAAAATATACAAATGCGCTAACTCTTAAAATTTTAAAAGCGCCAGTTGAAATTGACACAACTGATATGAAGGTTGTTTATCAATTTGGCTCAAACACACAACATCTTAAAGATTTAACATTTGAACAAATAGATGACGGAGTTGTGTTCAATGATATTACAAATGGCATTAACGGTGGTTATGTAATTCTTTGCAGTGATGGTGATTCTTCAAATAATGGAGAAGAAGTGGGAAAAATATTATCAAGTGAAATCGTAGTCCCTACAAGAAATGTTTGGGTTGGTAAATTTGTAGCGGTTGAAAATCACACTTATAATGTAAGAGATAATGGAAAAATGATAAAATTAAAATTCGTTCCATCATCAGATGAAGATTTTAGAGAGGGCTATAAATATAGCGATTTATTTGCTCCATCTGAAGTGGTTGAAGTTCCAATGGAAATGATAAGAGGCAAAATCAATGCCCCAATTGTTACAAGCGCGTTTGGTGAATCAGATGGCACAAATTATTCAAATTATAAGGCTGGTGATGGACTTCATCATTATTTAAAAATAACCTACGATGAGAATAATAAAAATGTGTTATTTGATATAACATACGATTCAGATGTAACGCAAGATTCAGGTGGTTTCTATGCTACAACTGCTGGCAGACATTTCGTTAGATTCTCAATTATAAATGAAAATTTTGAATTTAGATTTGATGGAAAAGACGATAATTATGCTTATGAAATAAATTATTATCCACCAACAAGTACAAGCAATGCTTATATTGATTTTGTATGGACATTAGATCCTGCTGAATAATAGATTTATTGAAAATAAAAATATTCTTCTAAATAAAGGAGAATATTTTTTTATGCCATATTCAATTTAATTGACTAATAGAGATCTAAATAATATACTATTGAAAATAGAAGAAGGATTGAAGATTTGGAACATATAATTGAAATAAACAACTTAAAAAAATCATTTGGGAATATAAAAGCGGTTAATAATATATCTTTTAGAGTAAATAAGGGTGAATTGTTTGCATTCTTAGGTGAAAACGGGGCAGGGAAAAGCACTACGATTTCAATCATCTGCGGAACTTTATCTAAGGACTTGGGCGAAGTGATTGTTGATGGCATGAATATTGAAAAGGACTTTGTGAATATATCTAAAGAACTTGGAGTTGTATTTCAAAACTCTGTTTTAGATGGAGTTTTATCGGTTAAAGATAATTTAGAATCAAGAGCTAGCCTATATGGAATTGTTGGGTTAGATGCAAAAGAAAGAATTTTAAAGCTGGCAAAGTTGCTAGATTTTGAAGATTTATTGAATAGGCAAGTTAATAAACTATCTGGTGGGCAAAGAAGAAGAATAGATGTGGCAAGAGCACTTATTCACGACCCTAAAATTTTAATACTTGATGAGCCAACCACAGGTCTTGACCCACAAACCAGAAAGAAACTTTGGAATGTTATAAATTCTCTTAGAAAGAAGGAAAAAATGACAGTTTTCTTAACCACGCATTATATGGAAGAAACTGTGGATGCAGATTATGTTGTTATTCTAGATAAAGGCAAAATTGTTGCAGAAGGAACACCTTTAGAATTGAAAAACAAATATACTGGGGATTTTATCACAATCTATGGTGTTGATGAAAAGCAAATCAAAAATTTAAAAATGCCGTATGAAGTTTTAAAAGAGGGAATTAGAATTGAAGTTCCAAACACATCTAAGGCTAGAGATTTAATTTTGAAAAATCCAGAAATATTTGAAGATTTCGAGATAACAAAAGGAAAAATGGATGATGTTTTCTTATCTGTAACAGGTAAGAAATTGGAAGGAGGAGAGAATTAATGAATACATTTCTAACACTTACTAGAAGAAATACAAAATTATTTTTTAAAGATAAGGGAATGTTATTTACATCTTTAATAACTCCTTTAATTCTGCTTGTTTTATATGCCACATTTTTGGCTAAGATTTTTAGAGATAGTTTTGCTTCAAACATACCAGATGGCTTTTCGGTAGATAGTAAATTAATTGAGGGAATGGTTGGCGGACAATTAATCTCCTCGCTTTTGGCAGTGAGCTGTGTAACAGTTGCATTTTGTTCAAATTTGATAATGGTGCAAGATAAATTAAATGGTGCAAGAAAAGATTTTTCTGTAACACCAGTTAAAAAATCCACCCTTGCATTATCTTATTATGTTTCCACGCTTCTAACAACGATTATAATAAACCTAACAGCCACAGCAGTATGTCTTGGATATATCGCACTAATCGGTTGGTATATGAGTTTTGTAGATGTGTTGCTAGTTATATTAGATGTATTCTTGCTTACAATGTTTGGTACAGTTATCTCTTCCGTTATAAATGTGTTTTTAAATACAAATGGTCAAGCAAGTGCTGTGGGAACAGTGGTAAGTGCGGGTTATGGATTTATTTGCGGAGCATATATGCCAATTTCTCAATTTGGAACAGGGCTTCAAAACGCCTTATCTCTGCTTCCCGGAACTTATGGTACATCGCTTTTAAGAAACCACGCATTGGCTGGAGTTTATAGAGAGATGAATAAAACAGGTTTTCCAAACGAGGTGGTGGAAGGAATAAAGAAAAGCGTGGATTGTAATATTTCGTTTTTCGGACACAATGTTAGTATTGGTGCAATGTACGGAGTTTTAGTTGGTACTATATTAATATTAATTGGTGCGTATATTTTAATAAATGTTTTAAAGGCTAGAAAAAAATAGCCTTTATTTTTTTGTAAACATAAATTTATACCTTTCTTATTATGTGTTAGATGAAGTTTCTTACAAAAGTAGAATTTATGGCAAAAATAACAAACACATCTAATATAACTTTCAAATATATATTACCAGACCAATCGGAAGTTGAGAGTAGTGCTAGTAGTAATGTGGTAAGCATTGAAAATATGACCACATCGCTTGAAAAAGTATTATCTTCTTCAAAAACATTTGGTTTACCTAATGATGAGATTACTATTGAGATGATTTGCAACCAAATACAGAAATCACAGTAACCTTTGAAGTTATAATTGATTAGTATGGCAAGAGAAATAAAAACTCAATCTTTTATTACTTGCAAACAAGATGGAATTGAAGAACTATTTAAAAGCAACGAACTAATATTTTTTGCTTATCCAAAACCTATAACCAAAGTTTATGTGCCAAAACCTAAAGAGGGGAGAGAATGTTGCTGTTGTAATAGATGTTTTGATATAAGATATTTAATGCTTATTTTTAAATGTATGTTTTAAAGAAAAAAACCGAGAAATCGGCTTTTTATGTTTTTTATGTGAAATTCTATAAATTTTGATTAAAATTTTAGTTGTATTTACTTAAAGATTTAATAAAGATTTATTTAATTTGAAAATATCTGTGTTATCCATCTTTTTTGGAAGAATTTTATCTATTTTCAATTCTTTATTTGGATTAATAAAGAAATAATATGGAACATCTGCACTTGTATGACCGCTAGTTGTAAACATTTTGTTATCTATTAAGGTTTTCGTTTCATTATTAAAGTAAAGTCCGCCAGTTTCGTGATCTGCAGTGATTGTTATGGAAATGTTTTGGTCTTTTAGTTTATCGTAGGCAATTTTAATGCTTTCATCAAAACTATTCAAATATGAAACCATTTTAAAAATATCATTTGAATGGCTCATTTTATCTATATGTGCACCTTCAATCATAATAAAATATCCTTGAGGGAAGTTTTCTTCCATAAATCCTATTGCATAAGTTGTCATCATTTGCAATGTTGGGCTTGAATAATCTCCAGCTTCTGCAACAACATTATTAAAGCAAGCAAACACTTTTTCATAAGAATAAGTAAGATTTTCTAAAGTTTCAGCAGTTTTATAGCCTTTATCCCCAAATTGTTGCTTATAATCTTTATATGTATCAAATCCTCCACCCATAAATAAATCTATATTGCTATTTAATTGACCTTTGATTATATCTTCTGTATCGCCTCGCTTGTTTGCGTGAGATGAAAAACTTGCTGGGGTTGCACCGCTCAAACTATCTGTTGTAACAATGCCAACACCTAAGCCTTTTTCTTTAGCATACTCGCTTATAGACTTTATATCTTCTCCATTGTGCCTTGCAACTTCTTTGTTATTATATTTCTTGCCAGTGGATAAAGCACTTCCAGCTGCAGCACTATCCGTTGGGGAAACTAAACTATTAGAATAGGTTGTAATCTTTCCGTTATAGGGAAGAGAAGTTAGGAACAAATCTTTTTCGTAATAAGCACTGGTGGTTTTTATGTGGTTTTCACCCATACCATCGCCAATAAATAATATGGATTTTGTAACGCTACCTTTAAGTAGGTCAAAATTATAATTAGTATCTCTTCTGCTTATAGATAACCCAATTAGCCAACCGCCAATTGTTAGAGAGATAACTATAACACTCATAATTAAAACATTTAAAAAGATTTTTAACTTCTTAGACATAATAATCTCCTTAGTAATTTTTAGGTATTATAACATAAATTAAAATAAATTACATTAATTTAGTAAAACTTTTGGAAATTGTATAGGAGTTTAATTTTTTTGTGTTTAAAAGTATAATTATAAATAGATTGATTTTTTTTTTGTTTTTATGGTATCCTTTTGAGGATAGATATATTAGTGAAAACTTGATTTGAAAATAAAAAGTTAAAATGGAGAGAAAATGTTTAGTATAAAGATTACAAAATTAATTATTAAGATTAAAAATCATTTTAATAATATTTATATAGAATAAATGAAAAAGTTGTAGAAAATCTTTGCAATTTGTAATTAAATTGAGTATAATTTAATAAGTTTTTTAAGGAGGATTATTTATGGCAACTAAAAGTTCTAGTGGTAAGTCTGAAACTAAAAAGACAAGTTCAGCAAAATCAACTCAAACTAAAACTAGTTCAACAAAAAAGCCTACTCAATCTAAATCTTCTGCTCCTAAAAAATCTGAGCAAACTCAAAAATCAACCTCAACTAATAGGAAATCATCAAATTCTGGTTCAGGTTTAAGATTTTGGGGAATAAATAAAATTGCTTTCTATACTGTTTGTGCAGTTGCAATTATTTATTTGGTATCAGCCATATTGGGTGCTTGCAAGGTTCAATTAAAGGTTATCAATGCTCTTCAAGGCTTAGCAACTGCTATGCTTATTGTTTTGGCAAGCTGTCTTGCTTGGAGATATGTTGCAAAGAAACAAACTGTTTGGAAAGTTTTATATATAGTTTGTTTGCTAGTTGTTGTTTTAGGTATCATTTTGCCTCTTGTGGCTTAATAAAAAGCTTTAATCTTATAAATTTAAGGTTAAAGCCTTTTTTATCTAAATATATTAGTATCATATTACGAATTTAAAACCTTATTAAATAAAAAATTAGTAAATATAGTTGAATATTAAAACTTTATCGAATAAGAAAGCCTATAAAGAAACCTTCATTAGATATTTATTAAATTTATATAAATACCATAGAAATGAAACAAAATTTAAAAAAATCTTAAATATTTTTAAATCAAGCGAAATTTACTTGACTGAAAAATAATATAAATTATATAAAAACAATCTTATCCATAGGTTGTGGATAGGATAATCTAAACAAAAAGGAAAATGAGAAATGAAGAAGAGTACTAAAATAGTTTCAATGGTAATTGCAGTAACACTTGTTATGGCAATAATGACATTTGTTATCTATGCAGCTACTGCTGGTAAAGTTGGAATAAATGCAAGTGTTTCTTG
>CAKVMJ010000042.1 GCA_934772445.1 uncultured Clostridia bacterium | reverse complement strand
AAACTATCAGTATAATTATTTTGCAAAAAATCTTCATACTTTTGGTAAACAAACTTAATATCTTTTAGTTTTAAATTCAACGCATTGAAACTAGTTTGCTCATCAATATCACTCGGATTTATATCGCAACTTTTAAACAAACAAATTGTGTTATAAAGTTCACTACTAAACCCATTAAAATTAATTGCTTTTTTAAAGTTTACTAATTTATCTTTATTATCAATTAATATTTTTTTAATAATTGCAACAGCCGAATTTTTATTTAATATTTTTTCGTTAAAATTATTCTTTGTTAAAAACTTATTAGCAAGCCTAGAAAAAGTTAGCACATCTAAGTCTATTAAAGAATCTTGAGAAGTGTAATCAAACAATCTCTTTTCAATATCTAATGTACATCTATCTGGTGCAATAATAATATGCTTTTTAGTTTTATCTCTTTTAGATAGAGTGGATAACAATGAATCCTCACTCTTTCTATTCAATAAAGAAACATAAAGATTTAAAGTCATAAATTTTTCTTCCTAGTAATATAAATTATATATAATTACTATAGCAGAAAAATAAAAGATTTTAAAGCAATTTTAATCTTTTATCAAACTCTTTAAATTCTCGATCTGATTATGGTAGTACTTTAATTTTTTTCTGTAAGCTTCTTCAATTTCATAGGAAACAGATTTTTTCACAAGCCTTACAAAACCTAAAAATAAATTTATCATATCCTTTTCAGAGAGTAACCTACTCTTATCTTTAAAGGTTAAAATATTAGGATTTTTTTGAAAATAAAAATGATGATTTTTTAAATTGGAATTAGGTTTTAGATTTATTCTATTAATATACAATTTCATATTCTAATGATTAACATATAAATTGAATTTTAAACAAGCAAAAAGCAAAATTCTAGGAGATAATTATGGATATAAAATATTTGCATTTTGAAAACGATAGCAATGTTATAATTAGTATTAATGGTATAAATGTCACAAACTTAAATGTTTATGACAATAAATATATAGATATTGCATATCACTCAAACACTGCTGTCATATCTGTTAATCCTTGCTCAACAACAAAAAATCAACTTCTATGTTACACCGAGAGAATAGATTTTTCTAAAAATAATAAATCGCTTATAAAAGTTATCCCCTTTAGAAATAATCATTATGAATTAAAATTTGAAAAAATTAAAGCACCAATAAGCAGTAGAAACGAAATAATTAAAGATGAATATTTTGGAAAATTAAATATAACAATTTCGAATAATTCAATTGGAAATATTTTAATATATGAAAATAGCAAACTTAAAAAACAACTCACAACAAATAAGATTTTAGATGCGGATATAAAACAAAGAGATGATAAATTAATTATTTTTTGCTCTCTTGAAAACGAACAATATTTTGCATCAATTCTAAATATAGATAATTTAGAAACTTTATTTGAAAGCATCACAGATTCAATTGAAGAAAATGATGATGAAATAAAAACGCTAACTAAGTTAAACGACTTTGCAAAACACGGAAAAGTTAAATCATATAATTTAAAGAGTGGAAACATTGAAGAATATAATATTTATCTAAATGAAGAACCTAATAAAACAAATAATAATCTTCTAATCCCCTATGCCTTTTTAGAAGGAATTAAGATTAAAAATTTTAATTTAGCGAAAAGTTATTTATCAAATAATTTTGATAACATCTCAAAAGAACATTTTGAAAACTACTTTGGAGATATTCAAAATATTTATTTAGATTCATATAATCTTAATTCGTATGTAATACCTTATGTTGTAGAAACAAACAATGGATTTGATTTTTACGATTTTTCAATAGATAATGGAAAAATTATTGATATAAACAAACTATAAAAATTTTGAAATCTATTTAATATTTTATTGTTAAAACTTAGATAATAATGTATAATACTAATGTAATTTGAAGGAGAGAATATGTCTGAAGCTATTCCCTACATTATAATCATTGGTGTTGTACTTTTTTTGATTATTTCGATTGCAACTTCAAGAAGCAGGATTAGAAGAATTTATAGAAGATATATGAATATGCCAAATTCTTTAGATTTAACAGGAAAAGAATTTGCTTTTATATCTAAAAGAAATTTAAGATTATCAAACCTTAAGTTTGCGCTTACTAATATTGAACTTGGAGATGCCTATAGTTCAAAAAGTAAAACATTAATAATGAGCGAGCAAGTATGTAACACAGCTTCGATTGCATCTATAGCGATTGTGGCTCACGAGCTTGGTCACGCAGTTCAAGATAAAAATAATAACTTTTTATTGAGGCTAACTCATCTATTTAGAAAGATAACTAAAGTTACAAATAAATTTATTATTCCTTCATTGCTTGTAAGTTTAATTTGTTTCCTTGTAGATTCTATAGATATTCAACTTTGTTTAACTTTTCTTTATATCGGTTCTATTTTATTTGTGTTCCACATTTTTAATCACCTATTGTGTATTCCGTTAGAACACGGTGCTAGTAAAATTGCTATGAGATATTTAAAAATGTGTAAAGGCTTCAAGTTAAAGGAATACGATAAAATAAGTTATTTATTAAATGTGGCAGTTCAAACATATATAGCAAGCTTTTTCGATGATGTATTCCTATTTGTTTTTAAAAGGAGAAAATGATGTTAAATTTTTTATGCAGTGGCATTGGATTTTATTATAGTTATTATTTTTGGGGATTAATCTTAATTCCCGGAATAATATTTGGTTCTATTGCCCAAATCAAAGTTCAGAATGCTTACACAACCAATTCCGCAACTTATTCAGAATTAGGTATTAGTTCTCACGATGCAGCAGTTAGATTGCTAGAATCTAAAGGACTAAGCAATATTCAAATAAATAGAATTTCTGGTCAACTTACAGATAATTACAACCCAAGAAATAAAACTGTTAATTTAAGTGATGGTAATTATGATAGCACAAGTCTTTCAGCTTTAGGAGTTATGGCTCACGAAGTTGGTCACGCTGTTCAACATAAAGAAAGATACTTTCCATTAGTTCTTAGAAATATATTAATACCAATTAATAATATTATCTCACCTATGGTTTGGATTGTCTTAATTCTAGGATTATTTTTAGATATTGCTTATACCGTTTCAGGCATTGGTCAAATCTTAATATTTGTTGGTATTGGAATATTTGGTTTATCAACAATTATAAGTTTAATTACATTGCCTGTGGAATATAACGCAAGCAAAAGAGCAATGGAAATGTTGCTTGAAAATGGAATTATAACCGAGAATGAAACAAGACAAGTTAAACAAGTTTTAGATGCTGCTGCCCTAACTTATGTGGCTGGAATGGTTATGAGTTTGTTAAGCTTACTTAGAGTTATATTCGTGGTTGTAGGAAGCAGAAAAAGAAAATAAATTAATAATGATTAAAAAAACTTTACGATAATTTTCGTAAAGTTTTTTATTTATATGTTTTATAATTATAAATATTTTTTTATTTATATTAAATTCTAATTAATTTTATATTAATTGTTAATTTATTTAACTAATAAATTATTTTACATAATGTGAAGAGAATTATAACGCATCAAATTGAACTCGTGTATAGCCCCAAGTGACATTTAGCTGATTTGAACTATCGTAATAATTCCAATAAGTACCCCACCCAGATGGCTTTGATGATGCTTCACAGTAGATTTGAAGAGTTGAGGAACAATCTTTAAATGGAGAATCAGAATAAGATGAAGCAGATATTGTTGTTACAGATTGGGAAATATATATTTTTGTTAAACTTGTACAAAGGCTAAAAGCATTTGCTACCATCATTTTTACGCTATCCGGAATTGTTACACTTTTAAAACCATTACATCCACGAAAAGCACGCTCTCCTATACTAGTTACGCTATTTGGTATTTCTATACTTAACAATCCACTACAATATTGAAATGCACTCTCTCCTATACTTGTTACACCGCTTGGTATTGTTATACTTTCTAACCTAGAACAACCATTAAATGTAGCATCACTTATACTCGTTATACTATTAGACATTATTACATTTACTAATTTATTACAATTGTTGAACGCATATTTCCCTATATTCGTTACACTGTTTGGTATTTCTATACTTGTTAAGCCTCTACAAAATTGAAACGCACACTCTCCTATACTTGTTACACTATTTGGTATTTCTATACTTGTGAACACACTACAAAATTCAAATGCATAATTTCCTATTTTTGTTACCGTATTAGGAATAACAGTATTAGAACATCCTTGAATCAATGTATTGCTAGCAGTTTCTATTATAGCATTACAGTTATTTCGGCTATCATATTTTGAATTTCCACTTGATACTACAATGCTTATTAATCCATCACAGACTTTAAATGCATAATTTCCTATACTTGTTACATTATTAGGTATCTCTATACTAGTTAATCCAGAGCAACTTCGAAATGCATTATCCAAAATAGTTGTTACGCTATTAGGAATTTTTATACTAGTTAAACTACTACACTTAATAAATGCACTACTTCCTATTTCAGCTACATTATTAGATATCTCAACATTTTTTAAACTACTACAAGATTCAAACGCATAAGCAGATATTGATTTCAAACTATTGGGTAATTTTATACTCTCTAAACTAGTACAGGAAGAAAAGGCATACGCTCCCATTTCAATTAAAGACTCAGGTAATACTGCTTGTTTTAAACTACTACAATTTTGAAATACATACTTTCCAATATTTGTTACACTATTAGGAAGCGTTATACCTACCAAACCCGTACAACCTTGAAATGCATAATCACTAATGTTAGTTGTCCCTTTCTTAATCACAACATTATTTAATGCTTCACATCCACAAAATGCTTTCCCAGGAATTTCAATCAAACTACTAGGCAACTCAACATTTTCTAAACTTGTACAACCTAAAAATATTTGACCATTTAAAGTTGTTAATCCCTCAGATAATATGGCATATTTTAATCCAGTACAGCCATAAAAAATCGAAGTGCCAAAGCTTTCAATGCTATTAGGTATAACTACATTTGCTAAACTTGTACAGTTTCTAAAAGCAGTATTACCTACGCTTGTTACACTATTTGGTATTGTAGTATTTGTTAAACCACTACAAGCATTAAATGCTGAAGCTGAAATACTTTCTATTGTATTAGGCAATACAATACTGGTTATAACTTTATTACTAGCAAAGCCACTCTTTGCAATTCCTTTAACAGGTTTTCCATTATACATATTCGGAATTACTACATTACCACTAGGAACTGTTGTGCTTGTTTTTGCAACAGAATATGAGTTACCATCACCAGCTAATGTAAATTTTAATCCATCTATAGATGCTGTTTTACAATGTAAAGAAGAAGTTAAAGATGAATTAGTTATGGATTGAGATAGATAATCTTCAGTTACAACTTTAGTTAATCCTTCATCAAAGAACCAGCCTGTGGAATATTCAGCTGTTTGTTGAGTGGCTAAATATTCGCCTAGAGTTTGACCTGCTAGAGTACTAGAATTAACTGTGGTTGGAGAAGTTCCATCAACAGAGGTTACTATTGTTCCATTATTATCTCCACCAACATTGAAATTAAAGGTTACGCCTGCATCAAAGTTTGGTGCTAAGCCAAAATCTGCATTGATTGTTCCTGTTCCACCTTTGGCTAGAGATAGAGTTACTGAATATGTAAATATATCTCCTGCTTTTAGGTCATATCCAGCATTACTTGATACAGCAGTTAGAGTATTATTTCCTTCTGTATCTGAATTAAGAGTTACCTTTGGTTTATGGTTTTCTGCTCCTGTTCCGCTTTCTTCTGCTTCTGCTGGAGTTTTTGTTACTTTTATATTCAATGGTGTTAGGCTCTTATTTCTTACATAGTATGTAAACTTTATTGCATTTGGATTATTTACACCATCATCGGTGGTATCTGTAAAATTGCAGCTTAAATCACCGACTATATTTGC
>CAKVMJ010000041.1 GCA_934772445.1 uncultured Clostridia bacterium | reverse complement strand
TAATATCTTTTGTGTAATTAGTTTTTGCTTTGTTTAATTTTTTCATTTTCTAAAACCTCTTTTCAAAAATTTTAGATTTCTAGAAACCTTATATTTGTTCGAACTGTTTATATAATACAAGGAAAAAAAGAATAAATGTATTTTTGTAAAGAAATTCATTAAAATATATGAAAATGTAAGAGCTTGTAAGAAAACATAGAAAACCGCGTGACTGGAACACGAGTATAATACTCTATTACAAAGATTTTTAATTTAGATTTACGTATGCAAAAAATAACACATAAAATATAGTTATTAGCTATATTTATGTGTTATTTCTTAGTCAATTTATATCAATTATTCATTTTCAAAGTCGTATGTATCAGTTATATCAAGGTATAAAATATTATTTTTGTCTAGACCTTCTTTTTCAGAATTAGTAATTTTTAATTTTTCTAATAAGTCATCTGTAAATTCTATATCATTTTTAGAAACAATACATTTTCTAATACTAGGTGTATATTCTCCATTTGTACAATGAAAAGTACCTAACATTAATTTGTTTGTCCCTCTTGCTATATTTACTATAATGTGTGAAAGTTCAAAACGCAGGTTATTTTCTTTATAGTTTTCAAAAACAAATACTGCAATATGATTGTCTGCTTGTAAGTAACCAGATAGATAATTAACGTCTTTTTTATATTCCATAAAATCTACTTTGCATAAATCAGGCTTAGAAGTAAGTTTTAACTTAAATTTTCCTTTACCATATTTTTTAGATTTTGGGTAATATGCTATATAATATAAATAGAGTGTGTCTGTATTAAAAGGGTTAATGCTATTCTCTATATTAGTTAGCTTTTTCGAACTATTAAAAAGTTCATATTCGTAAATTCCTAATTCATTATAAATTAGATGTATGTGTTCAGCATTGGGCGTAATTTCTCCATTTTCATATCTAGCAATTGTTGCAGGTGTTTTATTTATTGCTGTTGCCAAATTTTCTTGGCTTAAACCTCTTGCTCTTCTAAATTTTCTAATATTTTCGCCAAAATCTTTTTTATTAAAATTAGACATATAACCACCTCCAATGTACTTTACATAATATTATTGCAACACATTTTTAGGAAAATATCAATTGTAAGCCTAGAGGCTCACACAAATCCATTGTAGTAAGTAATAGATATCTAAAAAAGACCCCTTTCTAATATATTTGTAACTCGTTGGTTACATAATATATTATACTAGAAGTCTTTGATACTTTCAATATATTCGCCTTTTTGATCACTCAGACCATTGCGACGAAGGAGCAATTTAGTACAAACTGTTATATATTTTATATTTAAGTAATACAACTTAATATGTAACATTTTTGTTTTGGGCTGATGCTGCAAGACGTGATTTTATTGATGTTGAACAAGAACCCACTATTTTTATTGGTAGCTTTGTAGTGCCAAAAGCAACCCCAGCTCCATCATAAATCGGTTGAGAATTCGAAATTAAATAAGAACAGTTAATTTCAATTTCTCCTGTAAGTTTAGGACATCCTGTGAAAGCACCATTAAGGGTATTTACACTAATTGGAATAGTAGGAGCTGTTGTTAAATAATTACATGAATAAAACGTATCATACATACATATGACAGTTGTTGGTATTGCTGGAGCTATTTTTACAACTGTTGCAGCAAATGTATTAACTAAATTCTTAACAGGTTCATTATTTATATAACTTAACATCTCCTGATATTCACTCTTATTCTCACGCACGCGAACTCCCCATCCATTTGTTTCAGTATGTTTAGCAGCAACTTTACCAGTATCACTAACAGAACGCCATTCACTAGGAATAGTCCCATTAGTTGAATAAAAATAATAATAATTATATCTATATTCATAATCTCCATATACATAAACATCCCCAGTTTTTACCGTATCTGGAAAATTTTGACCTTCTGTATAGATTGAAGTTGCACCTATATATGTCCCCAATTTAGTACTTGTAACACCAACATAATATGTACCTCCCTCAGGTATTTTAGGCGTTATTTTAGAACCTGCTATAATTAAATTTTTACACCCTAAACAATAAGTATCACCAGTATAAGTATCACTAGCATTTCTTATTTCTGTTCCTCCTGTATGATTAGATAAGTCCTTTGGAATTTCTATTTTTGCTTTAATAATCCTTCCACAGTCTAAGCAAAGAATTTCTTCTGTGTACCCAATTGTAGCGCATGTTGATTGAATTGCCTCTGTAACCTGTTTGTTTATATGGTCACAATTTACAACTTTAATAATTTCAAACTGCTTATTCATGTCAATAGAATATTCATGCTCACATTCCTCTATTATTACTGTTACAGTTCCATCTCCATTATCTATAACCGATTTACACCATTCTTCTTTTACTAGATATTCTACTAAAGATTCTGGAGAATTACCTCTAATATTAGATAAATTATATGCTTGAATTGATAATGCTAATAATTCATAATCACCTGAATCATGATATTTAGTAGCTGCCTTTTTCGCATGAGCTATTATTCCATCTCCACTTACTGCCTGTATTGCTACTACTGCCAAGATTAATAATACAACTATTGTGATAATTAAAGCAATTAAGGTTATACCCTTATTTCTTTTAATTTCGTTCATTTTTACTTTTCCTCCTATGTTTCTTATTTATCTTTTGTACACTGTTTTGTGCTTTATTTATTTTCAAAATACAAAAAATAGACCCATTTTATATTATTAATTTGTCTGTTATATATATCATTAATAAAGCATTCTTTATACTTTTTCTATTATTTATTAAGTTACCTTGTGTACTCTTGCAATGCTTTTAGCCATTTTAGTCATTCTCCTTTTCTTTCGTTTTTTATTTTCGGGCTACATACCATACAAACTCTACATTTGTAAATATATTTTATATATAATTTATTTCTTTGTCAACTATTCATTACAATATTCTTTCGAATTCATATATGTTTCTAGAGAAATTTGAATTTTTATTAAAAATATGCTAAAATATAGTTACTATAAAGTATTAAGAATGGCTTAACAGCTATTTTTCAAGTTGTAATACTTGATATTCAATTATGATTGATAGTCAAGCATTGCAACTGCTTGGACTTCTTGAAGTATAACATTTGTTATCTTCTTTATATCATAATTGAATTTATACTTATAGAATAAATATAAAGGAGACTAACGAAATGGAAGAAGAAGAATTTTGCCTAGACGGACGGAAGCCCAGGAGCTTAAAGCTATTTATCATGAAAAGGGGGGAAACTTTCCCCCTAATTCTAAAAAATCTTGCAATTTATATAGATTTTGGTATAATTAAGTTAATTATTCTAGACTAGTTGCAATAGTTTAGATTAATTATATATATATTCTTTAAAATATGGAGCATCAAAGGCAGCAGAAAAATTTGATGTAAATATAATAACATTGTATAGATGGATAGAAAGATATGATGGAACAAAAGAAAGCCTAAAAGATCGTTCTCGTAGACCACATCATCATCCAAATGAACACACAAAAGAAGAAATAAAAATGATAAAAAGATATAAATCAAACAATAAAGATACAGGATTGGTAGTATTATGGATAAAATTGAAGCAAGCAGGATATACAAGAACAATACAAGGGTTGTATCATGTAATGGTAAGATTAGGCATATATAAAAAAGCACCTTCAAAAAGAAAAAGGATTCAGCCACCATTGGTACCAATAGCAAGATATCCAGGAGAAAGAGTACAAGTTGATGTTAAGTATGTACCCATGGAATGTATGAGCAAGGAATTAAAAGAATTAGGAGAAAGATATTATCAATATACAGCAATAGATGAATATACAAGAATTAGATATACATATTTTTGCAAAGAACATAACACATATGAATCGACAATATTTTTAAATAAATTAATAAAGTATTTTCCATTTAAAGTAGAATTAATACAAACAGATAATGGATTTGAATTCACACATAAATTATCGTGGAATGCATTTATTTAATAAAAACAAATTAACAATGTTTGAGAAAAGATTAAAAGAGCTAAAGATAAAGCATAGTTTAATAAGACCACATACACCAACGCAAAATGGGAAAGTAGAAAGAAGTCATAGAAAAGATCAAGAAAGATTTTATTACAAAAGAGTATTTGTAAGTATAGAAGATTTAAGAGAAAAAGGCAGAAGATGGTTAAGAGAATATAATAATTTTCCAATGCGACCATTAAAATGGAAGAGTCCAAAAGAGTTTTTGTTGGAATATCAAGGAAATTAAAATGTAAAGTAAAAAAGAATTCAAACATACAGGTGTTTCAAACTATATATTTGTAAATAATTTGTGACATATGATTGACTAACCTACATAAACACAAAAAAGAATAAAAAATTTTATTTGACATATAATAAAAATGATGTTATAATAACATTAGCTAGCAAGTCATAGGAACTCATAATGATTTGCACGAGATATGTGGTCGCATATCTCTTTTTTTATATAAAAAGAAAAGGCAGGTGGTCGCCTGCCTCAAAGATTTAATCTTTGTTGGTGTCTTGACTTTCATCGTTACTACTTAAAAGTAATAAAACGATTAATCGCCAGATTAATTCATAGGAACTCAATGAATTGCACCTCCCTTCTCCGAGATTTCCTCTTTGAAAAGGATATTTTAATTATAATACAATATTTGCCAATTTTCAATAAAACTTTCTTTATTTTTCCATACTATTTACAAAATTATCTACAACCCTTTTTAATCTGTCCATAGGAAAATTAAAAAGGTGTTTTACTACTTCAAAAGTCTTTTGTATGTAATTTTTTAATTTATTATTTTCTGTTTTTAATTCTTGATTTTCATATTTTAAATTAGTATTTTCTCTTTGCAACTCTTCCAATTTATTTATTGTTTTATATGATTTACTTAATTGCAATTTTAGCTTATTGGTATATTTTATTAACTCATTATTTTGTACTAATATTAGAGATTTATTATTTGTATTTATGGGTTTTATTGCTTCTTGTGTTAGCTCATATTTTATATTTTCATAATCTGTTATACTTTTTAAAGTTTCTATCGGTATATGAATATTATCTTTTGTATTTCCACGATTTAAATCAAAGCCATTATCTTTAATATGTTTGTAGAAATTGTCTTGTAACTGTCTATAACTATCTTTACATTTCCAATATTTACTGCAAGCAATTTTATTAATTTCTTTGCCGTTTTTATCTTTAGTATGAAGAACTGGAACGAAAACCAAATGTAAGTGTGGCGTGCTTTCGTCCATATGTACTTTGGCAGAAAGTATATATTTTTCGCCTGAATTTTTGTAATTTGCAACAAAATTATATGCGGTTTGAAAATATCGTTTTGTTTCCTTTTCACCAATTAGCTCAAAAAACTCTTTATCAGATGTAATAATAAATTCGCAAGCAACATTTGTTGTTTTTATTATTCTTCCTTGTAAATTATTTTCTTGTCGTAAAATTTTAATGGCATTTGAATAAGTAGTATTACATGTTTTAATTGAATAATTTTTAAATGAATTAATTTTATTAATATCTTTATTAGAATAATTTGTATTTTTTCTTTCGTTATGTTTGTATAGACCTGCCAAATTTTCTTTTTTGTAATTAGCATTTCTAATTATTGCATAACTCATTTTTTTTATATATTCCTTTTTATATAAGATAGCCTTCGTAGGCTTATAAAAATAAAATACCCCCTTTGAATTTTCTTAAATAAATAAAACTTTTTTTAGTTTCTAACATACTAGAAACTCAGCAGAGTTTCCGTATGGTCAGGGAAAATATTTTTCCCTAACAACCCTTTTGCACGATTACATATTTATATTTATTAAATAAATTTAATAAACACTATAAAATAATTGTATTATTTTATTTGCATATGGTAATCGTGTTACAAAAATATTCGCCAACATCTCATATTTTTATAGAGTTTATATTTATAGCAATTTTTATTGATTTATAGCGTTTTACAGCAATTTTCTAAAATTTATTTCACTCCCTAATACACCACCTATACAAGTTGCAAAACCTTTGATACTCCTATAATACAAGCCCCAACCTAGTTCTCGCCTCGACCATATTAGTATTAGAGTAGCAAGAGTTTAGATAAATTCTTACTACTCTATTTTTTATCAACTATTATTCTTTTATGTCTTCTGCAATCAACCTTTCCACTCAAGAAACTAGATAACTTTTCACCATTTATTAAAGCTTCTTTTTGCATTTTAGAAAGGGTTTTTATTTGATATTCTAATTTACTAGATAGAGATTTATCTTTGCTTTTCCTAGCAGCTTCAAGTTTAACAGCATCATGT
>CAKVMJ010000040.1 GCA_934772445.1 uncultured Clostridia bacterium | reverse complement strand
AAGATTTAAAAGATTCTTCTTTATCTTCTTTTTATAATAAAACTGCATCTATAACTGGTTTAGTATTTACATTATCCGATGATGGTAATTCATATTTAGTTTCGGGTGAAAGCAGTACATCTCCAAGTGGAGAAGTGGTTATTCCTAATATGTATGAGGGAAAACCTGTAAGTGGGTTTGTGGCTGGAACATCATCATCTCCAACATTTAAGAAAAATGGAAATATAACTAGTGTTATTTTACCTAATACTATAACAAAAGTGGCGGCTTATACATTTACGCAATGTCAGAATATTATTAATGTAACAATACCTGATTCTGTAACAAGTATAGGAGAATTTGCATTTTATTTTTGTGTAAATTTAAAGAAAATAGTTTTACCATTCAGTGTGATAAACTTAGATTGGGCTCCATTTGCTGGCTGTAGAGAGGTGATAAGTATTATAGTTGAGGGCGGAAATACAAAATTTGATAGTAGAGAAAATTGTAATGCACTAATAGAAACTGATAGCAATAAAATAGTTCAAGGTTGTAAAAATACAATCATTACTAATACAATAACAGAAATAGGTATTAATGCATTTATTGGTTGTACAGGAATAACAAGTATAACAATATCTAAAAGTGTTTTAATCATAGGAAGTGGTGCATTTTCAGGTTGTAGAAATATAACTAGTATTTTTATACCAAGTAATGTAATTAGTATAGGAGAGACAGCTTTTGATATTAGCAGTGTAACTAGTATTGTGGTTGAAAGAGGAAATAAAAAATATGATAGTAGAAATAATTGTAATGCGATAATAGAAACTGAAAGTAATAAATTGATTTTGGGTTGCAGAAATACAATTATTTGTGATTCTGTAACAGAAATAGGAAGCCATATATTTTTTAATTGTTCTAAGTTGGTTAAAATATTTATTCCAAAATCTGTAGTAACAATTTCAGGTGCTTCATATAATAAATCCCCATTTTATTATACTTCATCCACATTAAAAATTTATTGCGAAGCAAGTGAGAAGCCTAGTGGTTGGGGAACTTATTGGAATTATTATGCTTCAGGTAAAACATTAAATGTAACTTGGGGAATAACTAGAGCTCAATTTGATGCGCTTTAATATTATCTCAAAGTAAAAATCCCTAAAATTAATTAGGGATTTTTTCAAGCGTTATCAATTAAAAAATGTTATAATAATTAGAGATAAAATTGTTTCTTGAACGGAATGGGTTAGCACAAGTGCATCTAAAATCGAAAGCACCGCCACAACAAGAGCAGTTACAGCGATTACAACTACTTAAAAACCACATAACTTTTTCCTTCTTCTGAATATTTTTTTACAACAAACAATATTTGTTTGTCATATTCATAATATTTTAATATAATCAATTTTGTTACAATTAGGAGATACTATGGAAGTTATTAGATTAAAAGAAAAAGAGTTTAAAGCAAATAATTATTTAGTAATTGAAGGCAAAATTGCTGTTTTGATTGATGCAAGTGTGGGAGCAGATGAAATTAATGAAAAACTTCTTGAATTTGATGCAAAATTAAAAGCTATTTTTATAACTCACGCTCATTTCGACCATATTTTGAGTTTGGATAGTTTAATAAATGCTTTTGATTGCCCAGTTTATCTAAACAAAGAGGGCTTAGAATCTTTATATGATGAAGAAAAGAATATTAGCAAAGAATACAAACCTCTAACCATTTCAGACAAATCTCATATTAAAACTTTTGGCAAGTTTGAAGAAATTAAGGTTGATGATTTAACTATAAATGCTTACCAAACTGCAGGGCATAGCGAATGTTCATCAATTTTTGAGATTGGCGATTATTTATTCACTGGCGACACATTATTTAAAGGTTTTATTGGCAGGAACGATTTATGGAACTCTAATGTTTCTCACCAACAGCAAACTTTAAGGTTTTTAAAAGGTTTTCATAAAAAAGAAGTTTACTATTCTGGTCACGGTATTCATTTTAATTACGATGATGCTATTAGAACTATAGACAAATATTTAATAGATTAATTTTTTAATATCTTATATATTTAAAATTATATTAGATATTGATTAAATTAATTAAACTAATTATTTAATTAAATTAAAAACTAACTAATTTATATTATCTAAATCTTTGTTTGGAAACTATAATATTAAGCAAAAATAATGAAAAATAAATCGTGATTACACAATTTATGAGATTTGTAATAACAGATAAAAAGTTTATATGATTGATTTTAGATTATTTTTATTTAAAAAGAGTAAAGGCTTGAAGATATTTCTTCAAGCCAATCTCTCGATAGAAGCGATTATTTTCTCGCTTCTATTTTTATTGTGTGAACTTTTTTCTTTTTTATTTATAAATATTTTTAATTTTTAATTTAAAATCTAACGCCAATTTTTATTTTTTTCTATATTCTTTGTTGTTTTCTTTTTCGTTTTTCATTACTGGTTATTGCTTAATGTTTTTTAATTTTAATTTTAAATTTAATTATAGATAATCTTATATTCTTTCTTAATTAAAAACTATTAATAATCTTTTATTTTTATCTATTCTTAATCTTAATTATAAATAATTTTCTATTCTTATTTATTTTTAATCATAAATATTAAAAAATCTTCTATTTTTAAATATTTTCAATTATTAAATATTTATATTTTTCTTCATTTTAAAAATATTTAAAAGTTTTTTTATATTCTAAATTTTAAAATTTTGTAATTTAAATATAAAGTTATGCAAGATAAAAGTTTAATGTTTTATAATTTCTATTTATAAATATTTTTTACTAATCTTTTATTTCTTACAAATTTATTTGTTTGACTAGAATTTTATTTATGTGATAATATATATCTATAAGGAGAAAGAAATGGAAAAAGAAAAGAAATTAGCGTTGATAGGAAATATTATCTTTGCAGTTTTGATAATGGTTTCTGCAGTTATATTTATGCAATATGGTTTGGTAAATCCGCCATCAAAATATATCTCAAAACCAATTGCTAGCGGATTATTTGTTTTATGTGGTGCTTTTAATTTATTATTGGTTTATAAGTTCTTCTCAACAGAAAAGAATTGGAAAGCAATAATATTAGTTGTTGGCTTATTCTTTGCTATGGCAGGGGATATTGTTTTGGCTTACAATTTTGTTATTGGTGCAGGCTTATTTGCTATTGGTCATATTTTCTATTTTATTTATTTTAGTGTTTTATATAGGTTCACTTGGGTTGATTTGATTATAATCCTAGCTGTGATGGCTTTTTCATTTACAATCATCTTCACCTATAAAGGTTTTGAATGGAAGGGAATGAAGATTGTTGTGTTGGCTTATGCTTTTATAATCTCAATTATGCTTGGCAAATCAATCGCAAATTTGATTGTTCATAGAAACCTTCCTAATTTGATTAGCGGAATTGGTGCTTTCTTATTTTTCTTTTCAGATATGATGTTGCTTTTCTATGTTTTTGCAGGTAGTAATTTAACATTTGACCTTCTATGTATCTACACTTACTATCCAGCAGAATTTTTACTTGCTTTATCTGTTTTATTGCAAGCAAAATCCTATAATGAAAGAGTTTAGAAAAAAAGAACTTTATTTTAACAAACATAGTTTTGTTTATAAAGTTCTTTTTTATTACTTTCTAGTTTCTCTAACCTTATTAACCATCTTCATAACGCTTTCACCTTCCATTATTGCAGTACCAACCATAATACCTGTTCTAAATGCATCTGCCATTTTAACACATTCTTCCATAATGTTTGTATTATTTGCTTTTTCTGTTTCTAATTCAACTGGAGAACTATCGAAAGAGGTTTCGCTTTTATCTTCACTAGGCTCAATTCCTTCAAGATTTTCGTTTTCTATTACTTGCTCTTGTTCTTCCTCGCTAACCGGTTCATCAGTTTTATTCGCTGTTACCACATCTTCATAGGCTTTCTCTGTTAGAATACCTCTTTCATATAAATCTTTAATTTCATCTAATGTAACAAGTCCGTTATCCACATAATTTATACAAGCATCAACTCTATTTTTCATATTATCTTCAATATATTCTGGAGAATCTGATGCAGATAAGGAGTAGCAAAGATTTGCAAGCCTTTTTATACCAGTACTTGTGGTTGGGGCTTTGTCATCTTTTTCATAAAATTTATAATATCCCATACTTGTAAGGTCATTTTTTATTTGTTCAAATGCAGAAAACTCTGGATATTTTTGAAATATATCATCAACAACTGCTATGGTAAAATATCCCTCGTGCATACCCATTAGAATATTATCTTTTATATCTTTTAAATCTATTGGCATACCATTTTGCGAGGTTGATGCTTCTAGCAAATATCTTTCTAAGTTTTGCTTATTACTATCTGAATTAGTAATAATCTGCATATCTTCTTTTTTATGCTCTTTGCTATCTTTTTGAACCTTTTCTTTTGCCTCTTTAACCATATCAGATGAATTTTCTTGCTGAGTGGTTTGTTTTTGAAACTCCGCTAATTCTTCGTTTGTAAGCTTTTTATTATCCTTTACAATTTCTTTAGCCTTTTGCTCTGCTTGCATTTCTGCTAACATCTCGTTTGCTTCTGGGCTAATACTCTCCATAAAGTTTTCATCAATTGCTCCAGCTTTAGCAAAAACTGCTATTGTTTCTGGCTTTATATTTGAAATACCTGCTTGTTCTAATACATCAATAAATTCTTGATTTGAACAGATAGTCGAACCATCATCCTTAATGTTTCCGCCAAGAATTACTTTCACAATATCTAGCTTTTTATCTTTTATTTCTTCAGCTCTACTGCAAACAGCTTTAACATAATCTAGAAATTGTTCTCTGGTTTCTGGTTTTTCCATAATCAAACTCCATTTTTATTATGATACCAAATATCTAAAAAATTGCAAAAGGTTTTAGATTGTATAATAAATATATTTTAGATTAATCTGTTTTGAAAAAAATCTTGGATATAATATAATAAAGAAAAAGAAAAATTATCAAAGAAAAAGGAAAATTGTCTATGGCTAAAACTGAAAAACCATTTTTATTAAAATTATTTTTAAGTCTGCTTTATTCTATTTTAACAATTACTTTAATATTAGGCGGAATTTGGGTGTTTTTTAAAGTAAAATATGATATAAATTTAATTTCAACAATAACTCAAATAAATATCTTGCAACAAGAAATTAAGGAAGAAGAAAAGTTTGATGCTTTGCAAACTGAAGCAGATAAACAAAATGCAATGGAAGTTGTGAATGCTTGCATTGATGGACTTATTATAAAAGAAGATGAGGAATATAAGTTTAAAGACTCAAACTTTAATATAACTTCTTTAATGAAATGGAATTTGGAACTAACAGATAAAAATGTTGGTGCTATTCTAAATATTTATTTGTCTTTATCTTCAAGCGGAACTGCGGCTGAGGGAAGTGTGGAGGAATTATCTCCAAAGCTTATTCAAGTAAAGTTTTTAAGTTTTGATGAAGAAACAAAAAATGTTAAAATGAATTTTGTTGTTAAAGTTGAAACTACAAAACTAAAAGAAAAAATGAATACTTTTCCAATGAGTATGGCGGTTAATAAAATTCCAGATAATATTTATATCTCATCAACTTGCAATGTTGTAAAGAAAGATGGTAAATTTAATTACGAGGTAACTGCCGAAGATTTAACTATAAACAACTTGGATTCTAACCAAACTAAAGAGTTTGTTAAGGTTTTGAATATGGTTATGCAAGTTGGAACTTGTGAAGAATTAAACCTAAAACTTAGCGAAATGTTCGTTAATGGAATGATAGGAAAGAGTGCGGAATATAACGATGGCGAGAAAATAAGCGGTTTTGCAAATTCGTTAGAAAATCTTGGCGCCGATGACTTCAACTTTAAAATAAAAGATGGTGTTATTTATTATGTTATCATTAAAAAAGGAATTTAAAACAGATAATTTTCGTTTAAAATTGAATAAGAAATAATAAATCTTAATTAATTAAATTTCTAAGATTTGAAAATTGAAATAAATTGTTTAAAATAAAAAAACTAAAAAGGCAAGGAATTAGTCCTTGTTTTTTTAATTTAAACAAATAATATTAATTTATTGATTTTATCATAACTATATTTTACCTATTTGATTATTTATTAATTAAATATAAGTTAGGTAATTTTTTTATTATAAGATAAAAGTTTTTATTTAAGGTCTTTTAAATTAAAATGATTTTAACATTAATTTACTTTTTTATAATGAATACTTATAAGTTATTTTTTATTCATTATTTTATTCGCATTTTAGAGTGGCGGTATAAGTAAAAACGAGTTTTTATGTATGATTTTTGTGGTTTGTTTAAGCCTTTTAGATATAAAAAAATCGGCTAAAATAGCCGAATATTTGTGTTTGGTGCACCGTAAGGGATTCGAACCCCTGACCTTTGGTTCCGTAGACCAACGCTCTATCCAGCTGAGCTAACGGTGCAAGA
>CAKVMJ010000039.1 GCA_934772445.1 uncultured Clostridia bacterium | reverse complement strand
GGAAGTGCTAAGATTTTAGAAGATAACAAAAAGTTGGTGGATTCACTAAATGTGTTCCCAGTGCCAGATGGCGATACTGGAACAAATATGAGTTTAACTTATAGTAGTGCTGTAAGGGAATTAAACAATTGCTTGGATAATGATTTCGCAAGCATTGCAGAAAGTGTGGCTAAAGGTGCTTTAAAAGGCGCAAGAGGTAATTCTGGCGTTATTTTATCTCAAATTTTAAAAGGTATGACTTCTGTTATTGCCACTTGTGAAAATGGCGAGATTACCACAAAAGTTTTCGCTAAAGCTTTGCAAGAAGGTTGTAATGTGGCATATAAGGCTGTAACTAAACCTAAAGAAGGTACAGTTCTAACTGTTATTAGGATTATGGCTGAAAGTGCTAATAGAAATAAAAGAATAACAGATTTTGAAAAGTTTATAGATGTTGTGTTGCAAGATGGTGAAGCTATTTTACAACAAACTCCTGAAATGTTGCCAGTTTTGAAAAAAGCAGGAGTTGTTGATGCTGGTGGTAGAGGATTAATAGTTATCTTCACAGGTATGCAAAGAGTTATTAAAGGTGATGAGGATTTAGATTCTTCTATCGAGGAAATGATTAACACTGTTAAACAATCAGATGTTTCTTCTAATGAATTCATTATTAATCTTGATAATTTAGCAGATATTGAATTTGCTTATTGTACAGAATTTATGGTTGCTAATATGAAAAAGAAAACAACCTTATCCGATATTGATAAATTAAGAGAAAATCTTATGAATATTGGTGATTCTGTAGTTTGTATTGGTGATTTACAACTTGTTAAAGTTCATGTTCACACAAATGAACCAAATAGAGCATTAGGTTATGCACTAGAACTTGGCGAAATTATTAATATTAAAATTGAAAATATGCTTGAACAAAATAGAGAGTTGAAGCGTGCACATACTCAAAAAGAACAAAACTTAAAAGAATTTGGTATGGTTGCTGTTGCTCCAGGTGAAGGAATTGCAAGTGTATTTAAGGATATATTAGTTGATAATATTATCGAGGGTGGTCAAACAATGAACCCTAGTGCTGATGATATTGCAAAAGCAGTTGATAAAGTTCCAGCTAAAGCTGTGTTTGTTTTACCAAACAATAAAAATATTATTCTTGCTGCCGAACAAGCAAAGAGTTTAACTAAAAAATATATCTATGTTATCCCAACAACTTCAGTTCCAGAAGGTTTAAGTGCTGCTTTAGGATTTAACCCAGATGGTACACTAGATGAAAACTTAGAGGCAATGAATAACGGTAAAGATTCTGTTAAATCTGCTAGCGTAACTTACGCTGTTAGAACCACTCATATTGATGGCTTTGATTTAACTAAAGGCGATATAATTGGCTTAAATGAGAAATCTATTATTGCTAAAGGTACACTTGTTAAAGAAACAACTTTATCTTTAATTGATAAAATTGCTGATAGCAGTACTGTTAATATTACTTGTTTCTATGGTAAAGAAGTTAATGAAGATGAAGCTCACGAGCTTGAAAACGAGTTGAGAGAGAAATATCCAAATAGCGATGTAACATTGCTATATGGTGGTCAACCAGTTTATTACTATATTATCTCTATAGAATAATTTTAAAATCCTAAATTTATTAGGATTTTTTTATATTTTGAAATGGCTTTTTATAGCCAATTCTCTAAATTGTATAACATTCTACGGGTTGTAGAATGTTATTTTTTTAATTCTATTTTTTCTTTCCTTTTAAGTAGTGTTTGAAAATGGTAAAGTGGATAGTGTTTGTTGATAGATTGTAATAAAATATATGTATAATGAAAGAGGAGAATATTTTATGAAACCAGTCATCATACTTGGAGATTCTATTTTAAAAGGTGTTGTATATAAAGATGATAAATATATAAAATGCGAGAATAATGTTGTGGATTTAGTTCGAAGTGCCACAAATTTAGAGATAAATAACCTATCTGTTTTTGGTCAAACTATTCAAAAATTGTATAGCAAAGGTATTGTTAGTAAAACATTAGAAAACACGAAGAATAGTTATATTGTAATAGAACTTGGTGGAAATGATAGTGATTTTAATTGGAATGAGGTTGTATCTAATCCAAGCATTGAGCACGATGAAAAAACTCCTAGAAATAAGTTCTATGAGTTGCTAGTTAATTTGGTTCAAGAAATTAAATCTTCTGGTAATACGCCAATTCTTTGTACATTGCCACCAATCTCAGCAAATAAGTATTTCAATTTTATTTCTAAAAAATATGATGGAGGTAAGATTTTGGAGTTTTTCTATAATGATATTTCTAATATCTATAGGCATCATGAGTTTTATAGCAACCTCATTAAAAAATGTGCAATAGTTACAAATACCAAAGTTTTAGATTGTCGAAACGATATTTTAATCGAAAGGAATTACGAAAAATATATTTGTGATGATGGAATTCATCTAAACGAGCAAGGGCATATATATTTGGCAGGCAAACTTATTAAACAAATTGATAATCTTTTGAAAAATAAGGAGTTTTAATGTAAATTTTAAAGGCTGTAAATTTTATTAACTATAATAAAAATTAATTTAGTAAACCTTTTAATATATAAATATTAAATTAATTACCAAAAACAAAAAAACTCAATTAGAAAATTCTAATTGAGTTTAATTTGGCTCCTCAGGTAGGATTCGAACCTACGACCTATCGGTTAACAGCCGAGTGCTCCACCACTGAGCTACTGAGGATTACTCGTTTATTATATTAGATTTAGATAATAATGTCAACAGTTTTTTAGCAAAATTTTAAAAATTTTTAAATTAATTCTGGTGTATTTGGTTCAATCTCTTTTTCGGCTTTATTTTCATTTAAAAACTCATTACGAATAAGTACTTCAAGAAGGGCATCTAATTGTTTTTCCTTTGCAAGTTTTTTAATTTTTTTCTTCTCTTGAACTTTAATATAATCTCTTGAATTTATATATTCTAAAATATATTCTTCAAAACCAGCCATAATCATATCGTTTGGAAGAATGTAACTAATATAATCCAAACTAAATCTTTCCTTGATTATTTCATTTAATAAAAATTCAAAAGCTTTTTTAGGTTCTTCTAACCATATTTTATTATCTTTAAAACTTTCCAATAGGTTGGTTGATTTTATAATAAATTCAGTTTTGTTTAAATCCTTAATTCTGTTAGCATCGAATAAAAAATTGGCGTAGTCTGTGTTGCTCCAATTATTTTCTTCAAATTCCTTTTTTAAATATTCATTATCTATTTTCATATCTCGCTCGCTAGTTGTATTAGTATAGTATTTTTATTCAAATTAGTCAATATTTTAATTTTATAAATTTTATAAATGTGTTATACTATTTTTAGTAAATTAAAAATGGAGAGAAAATGATAGTTTTAGCGTATGACCATAGAGCATTTGAATTAATGCAAAAAATTAAAGAATACTTAACTAAAAAGAACTTGGAATATATAGAGTTTGCGAGTAAAGAATATGATAAAAATGATAGTTATTCTTTCTATACAAAGCAAGCAAACGAATATATCTTATCTCATAAAGATGTAAAGGGTATATATTCTTGCAGGTCAGGAATTGGTGTTTGTATGATGGCAAACCGCTCTAAAGGGATTAGGGCAGGTATGTGTAATAACGAAAAACTAGCTTTTTTAGGCAGAAATGATGATAATATTAATGTTTTAATATTATCTAGCGAAGAAGTAAGTTTTAATAAAGCAAAGAAAATAATTGATGTGTTTTTAAATACCGAATTTGAAGGTGGAAGGCATATAAATAGATTAAAACTTTTAGATGAATAGTTCTATAAGGCAAAAACAAGCAATATAATTTTGTATGAAAAGATTACGAAAAATTATAATTTGTGCTTGTTTTTTTGTTGTGAGTTTGCTTATAGTTGGGTGTTCATCTGCAAACCTGATTGAAATTGTGAAAGCAAATTTATCTGAGATTAGAAATAACTTATTTGTTGGACAAACAGATAACTTAATAGTTTCCGTTTCAACTGGTGAGCGAGAAAAAGATTACAAACTAGATGGTAGGCATACGGAAAATATAGAGTTTTGCTTACTAACTTGCATAGTTTTAAATAATAAAGAATTTAAAAAGTGTAGAACTTATTCAGCAGAAATTAACGGACAAACTTATGTTGGTGAATTTGAAGTAAATCCTTACGATAATTCATTAGTTGTTGATTTAGGATTTAAACTGAATGAGTCTGCTAATATCTTGGTAAGTGTTAATCTTGATGAGGTAAATGAATCCACAAAATTGAAAAATATTTCCACCAGCTGGAATATAAGCGGATTTAATGCTTTAGAAATTGCCACAAAGAAATTAAAAAAAGAACTTAAAACTTATATTCTAGGTTCTGAATTTAATATGGAAGCTTATTTAAAAATTTTATATGATTTTGATAATCTTCAAAATCCATATTATTGGTTTATTTCTTTTATAGGGAATGATGATAAACAATTTTCAATTGTTATTGATGTTAATTCGGGTGAGATTATAACGGCAAAAATTGGTTAAATATTTAATTTGATAAAAAAAGAAAAAACTTGGGAATTTCCCAAGTTTTTGCTATTTCTCTTCTTTCTTAGTTGCTTTTCTAGTAGTTTTCTTAACTGGTTTTTCTTCTTCAGTTTTTGCAACTTTCTTAGTAGCTTTTTTAGCTGGCTTTTCTTCTTCTGTTTTAGTAACTTTTTTAGCTGGTTTTTCTTCTGTTTTAACAGCTTTTTTAGTTGTTTTCTTAGCAGGTTTTTCTTCTACCTTTTCTTCAACCTTAACTTCAGCTTTTTTCTCTTCAACTTTCTTTTCTTCTACTTTAGCAGGAGCGCTTTTCTTTGCTTTGAATAAAGCAGCAGATAATCTACCAACTTTTCTAGCAGCGTTGTTCTTATGAAGAATACCTTTTGAACAAGCAGAATCAATATATGAAATAGTTTCTTTTAATTGAACTTCAGCTTTTTCAATTTCTCCAGCAGTAAGTAAAATTTTGAACTTCTTAATATAAGTGCTTAAAGTGCTCTTAATTAATTTGTTTTCAGCTTTTTGTCTATTAATTGTGTTAATTCTCTTTTTTGCAGACTTGATATTTGCCACGATTTTTTCTCCTTGATTAATAATAAATTTTTATTTATTTCTCTAAAACTGCACATTATTTTATCATATATTTTTTTAAATTGCAAGGTTATTTTATAACTTTTGTTAAATAATTATATAAAATACAACTTTTAAAGGGAGTTTTTAAGATGAAATATTATGAAAGTATAAGAACGATGTTTGATATAATTAATAACAAGTTTAAATCTGAAGAAGGAGAAAATTTAGAACTTGATGGTAAAATGGAGTATTGTAAATTCGGTTTATCGAAAGAAAGTTTTTATAATGAAAAAAGTGGCACTATAAAACAAATATTTTACTTAGATGATATTTTAAATATAGATGAAAAGGTTTGTGATTATTATATAAAAATTTTGAGTGGAGAATTAAAAAAAATTCTAGGGAAAACTACGAAGGATAGCAAAATTTTAATTGTTGGAATGGGTAACCAATATTTAATCGCAGATGGACTTGGGGCGGAGGTTATCAAAAATTTAGAACCAACTAGGCATCTAAGAGAAGTTAATATTTTAGAGAATACTCCATCGGTTAGTTTGTTTCAGCCAAGTGTTTTGGGTGCAACAGGTATTGAAACGGCTGATATAATTAATGCGATTTGTAGTATTGTTAAGCCAGATTTTATTATAGCTATAGATTCATTATGTGCGTGTGAATTAAATAGGTTTTGTTCCACCATTCAAGTTTCAACTGATGGAATAACTCCGGGTGCAGGCATAAACAATGCAAGAAAAAAGATTAGCGAAGAAAATACTGGTGCTAAAGTGATTGCAATTGGCGTTCCGATGCTTATAAAGTTGGAAGATGTTGATGATAAGCAGGATAATGAAAACTTATTTGATTTTCAAAAAATTTTTACTAATGCAAATATAAACGATTTAGTTTGTAAGTTCGCAAGAATCATTAGTAACGCACTTAGTTTATTACTTCTAGAATAGTTAAGAATAAAGCGGTGTAATATTCATAAAATATTACTATGAAGAAAAATACTATGATTTTAATTGTATCGCTATTTGCAATAATATTGTTTATTGGTTTTTTTATGTATTTTAATTATCTTTATCCGTTGAAATATTTAGATATTATAAATAAATATTCCAGTGAGTTTAACCTTGAGAATAATTTAGTTTTAGGCGTTGTGAATAGTGAAAGTGGATTTAATGAAAAAGCTAGGTCGAAATCCGATGCTTTAGGATTAATGCAATTAAAATTTAAAACAGCGGAAGAAATTGCAACTAAATTAAATATAGAAAATTTTAAAGAAGAAGATTTGTTTAATCCTGAAATCAATATTAGGTTTGGTTGTTTTTATTTAAGATATTTAATTGATTATTATAATGGAAATGTAAATCTCGCAATTTGTGCTTATAATGCAGGATTTACAAATGTTAATAAATGGCTTAATGATGAAAATTATATTAAAGATGGGGAAATCTTGAGTTTGCCATTTGCTGAAACTGAAAAATATTTAAAGAATATTTTAAGTTCGCAAAAAATTTATAAGAATTACTATGGAATCAGGTAAAAATATTATCAATTTTCATAATTGGTTTGACTTAACTACTCCTAATGTGTTATTATGCTTATATAATAATATAATGGAGATTACTATGATAAAATTACCAGATAATCCTGCACAAGGACTAACA
>CAKVMJ010000038.1 GCA_934772445.1 uncultured Clostridia bacterium | reverse complement strand
TCTTTTATTCAATTGTTATGGTTCTGTTTTGCAATCTCTTTCTCTCGAACGATTGCGATGCTAGTTTACCACTTAAAGTTAGCCGTGTCAACACTTTTTTTTAACTTTTTTTAATTTTTTTCAACTTTTTTTCAAGTTTATTCGAACACAGACCCGCGTGTTTCAAACAAAACTTTAAAAAACCTTGCAATTTAGCATTTTTTTGGCAAATTTCAACTCAAATTTTAGTTTAAAATCTTTTAATTTTTTTTGAAAAAACTTTAAAAATTCTTTAATTTTCTTAAAATTTATTGTAATTATTATAAATTTAACCAAATTTTACTTTTAAAATTGCAATTATTTTTATTTAAAATTTTCAAAAAATCTTTCATTTACCTATTTATTATTTATTAAATATATGATATATTAGAATTATTACATATTAATTAGTGCAAATTATTTTTGAAAAATGGAAAAAAGGAAAAATTTTTATGTTATATATTCAACAAAGTTCAAACAAAACTGTTACAATTGATTCGAGAGTTTATAGAACAAATGAAGAATTTATTGGTGCCAGACCAAAATTTTGGATTATTGGAGAAAAATCTCCATATAATAATTCATCATATAACTATCGCAACAATAATATGTTATTGAAATTTAATAGAAACGGACTCAGTTGTGAGGACTATGGCGAAGTTTTATATTCTTCACTGCTTAGAGCTAATGGTGTTCGTTGTACTGAATATCAACTTGCAGAATATACAGACAAAAACGGTGAAGTAATTCACGGTGTGGCTTGTCCATCATATAAACATAGTGATAAAGAATTAGATATTTCTGGTTACGACCTACAAAGATTTCAACATTCTTTAAAAAATGAGACTTCTCCAGACCTTCCCTACAACACTGTTGATTCATATATTCAATGTATTAAGCAATGTATGAACCTTCCTAATTCAACAATGCTTCAATATATAGAAGATGATTTAATAAAAATTGCATTTTTTGATTACATTTGCGGTCATACAGATAGACATTGGGATAATATCTCATTTGTTTACAATAATCACACTATACCAAACGGAAATTATGAAGCTATAAGAGTAGCGGATTGTTACGATAGCGGTTGTTCATTTATGTTAAATAGAAAAAGAGCAGCCATACAAACTTACGCAAATGAGCTTAAAGCAGCACAACGAACAAACAACACAACAAAATATGAGAGTATTTGCAAAATGCTTAGCGATAAATCTATTCCAAAATTTGGTATTACATCATCAATATCTGAAGTTGTTCATCATAGTGATGATGACCCAGATTTTCCTAAAATGATATTAGCAACATCAGATCCGAACTGGGAGGATACATTCTTAAACGAACTTTGCTCTAAGATTGCCCACAACCCTAGGTTATCAACATTTATAGTTTCTCATAAAGATACAATTAATATTGATACTGCTAACACTTTGGCTTTAAAAGAAGGAAACGATATTCCTGATGAAATTTTAACAGTTGCTAGTGCAATGGTTGATTCACGACTAAAAACTTTTGACACATATATGTTTAAATATATAGATAAAATAAATGCAAATGATAAAGATTTTAATGAGTTTGAACCAAACAACGACTCAAAGGAGATAAATTAATATGAAAATTGCTTTATGCTATAATGATTTAGTTTTAGGATATTTAGCAGATGAAGATGGGAAATATGCCTTTTATGCCGATAGCAAGGCTTTTAAACAGGCAAAAAAAGATAGTGTTTTAATCTTCCCTATCTCAATAAACGAGGCAGGAGTGGAGTTTTACGACACTATTCCCTATCCTTTTTCAAACTTTATTCCTTCAACTAATCGAGAAGATTTAGTGGAATTAGCTAATATTAAACCAACAGACACAGTTTTTGAAAAGTTATATAAATTAGCTGGTCTTGATGCTGAACACTCACTTTTCTTTATTAAGCAAGATCAAAGATAAAAAATGTTACCTAAAATGGTAACATTTTTTTATAGATTTTCCTCGTTATAGAAATCAAAAGCCTTCATAATCTCATCAAGCTCTTCCTTAGGATTTATAATAGCATCAAAATCAAAGCCAGATTCGTTTGGTTCTATTTTATTTGTTTTTGGTGTTAAATTCTTAGCATAAGCGTTATTTGTTTCAAATTGCTTATCATTCATATATTCATCTAAGGTTTCATCTTTCAAAACCTTGCTTAATGCAATATTCTTAAATCTATTTTGAATACTTTGGATTTTTTGAGATTTTTTCTGATGGCTCTGAACGGCTTTTTCCACCGTTTCCATCTTAGGTTCTTTTTTAGAACCTTTTTCATTTATCATATAATCCATCTTATTTAATAGATTCTTTATATAATTATCACTATTCTTCTTTAAATCTTCTTTAATAGTTGAACCTTGCGTAAATTTCTCGTTTTGCTTTATAACCGCCTGTATGTTGTTATCAAACTCGTTAAAATCCAATTGCAATTGACCATTTGCCAATATTGATGGGCAACTATCTTCTAATTCCACAAGCAAATCCTTCCATTTGTTATAAAGCAATCTAATTCTTCTAACTTCTAAATCATATATCTTTCTAGCGGAAACTTCAATCTGTTCAGCCTTCTCAACGGCAAAGATTAACGCCTTAGATATTTGCTTATCTTTTTGCTCGTAAGTTTCAAGTCTTTCTTTAAGCGAACCATTTTCTTTTTTCAATGCAAAAACTCTATCCTTTTGTTCGGATAGTTTTTCTTCATACTTTAAAGTTAATGAGTTTATAAACTTATCAACTTGTTCTGGATTATAACCTTTCTTATCAAAATCAAAATTTGCCATTACCTTTCCCTTTTACTTGGTATAAATTTCTGAACCAGTATTCCTAGAGTTCCGCTAAGCAAGAATACAAGAATAAAATACCAAGTATCCAATTTGTTATAAAAATAAGTTCCAAAGGCGATAAAAAATGAAATTACCGCAATTTTATACTGCATCGGCTCATTCTTCCATAAACCAACAACCAAAGAAATTGGAACGATTGCAATAAAGTATAACCAAGTTTCAATGGTATAACCCATATTATCCAGCATTAACATTATCCCAAAACTCACAACAATAAGCCCAAACCAAATTGAATGTTCGCTTTTGAAAAGCAATCCTTTAAACAATAAAGATAATCCTATTGAAAACGATACGCTTAAAATAATAAAGTTATAAATTGAAATATCAAATATTTTTAAATAATATTGTAAAATATTTATAGTTATTAAAGATAAAAACATTAATATATTAATAATGTTAAGACTTTTCAATTTCAATTTCATTCTCTTTATTACTCCTAGCTCTTTTTATTAATATGTAACAAAGAGAAATAGTTCCAATTAAAACTAGGATAATGCTAAGCAATCTAGAAACTTTTATATCAGTTCCTGCAATAATTAAAGCATTATCATTCTTAACTTCTCTAAAACCTTCTAAAATAAACCTTAGAAGCCCGTAATAAACCAAATACGAACTAGTAACCAAGCCTTTCTCTTTAAAGGTTTTTAATAGTTTAAACAAGATAAAGAAACCAATAATATCGAACACACATTCATAGAAGAATGTGGCTAAATGCCAACCACCATGAACATAATAAGAGATAGGAAACCATTGAAAAGATGGATTTGTAACTTCATTTCCAACGCAACAACCAGCCATATAACAACCAATTCTTCCAATTCCCTGCCCAAGAAGTAATACTGGAGCCACAATGTCCATAGTTTTAATTATGCTAACTTTCTTAATCAAACAACAAATTATAAGCCCAATCGCTCCGCCAATTATTCCGCCATAAATGGCTAGTCCGCCGTCCCAAACTCTGAAAGCATCCCAGAAAAATGGTATTTGCTCAAAAATAACATAATATAACCTTGCCCCAACTATAGAAAATGGGAAAACCCACCAAATTAAATCGTAGGGCAACTCACTATCTAAATCCCTAAACCTTGCAAACTTGCAGGCAAATACTAAGGCAAGCATAAAGCCAAGAGCAATCAAAACTCCATACCAACTAATGCTAACTCCGCAAAGGTTTAGAATTAATAGCACAATAAAAACACTTAAAGCCACCGCTAAAGATATTAAAGTTTGCCTTTTATTAAATTCTAGCCCTAAAATCTTAAATTTATCCGATTTCATCTTATCCTTCCAATATAACAATATATTGAATTATATAATAATAAAAATCTTTAGTCAAATTAAGTTTGGAGAGTATTATAAAATTATTGCACGAAATTTATCCTAATAAAGGCTAACAAACTCAATTTCTTTACCAAGTTTTCTTGCATAATTGATTGTATTTAAAGTTCCGCCAGCAAAGTTTCCAAAACAAGCAATCACCTTACTTGAATTATTAACCATATATTTATTTCTAATCATAAAAGAAGATTTTGAATAAGTTTCAGATAAAGATATAACCTCATCAGCATTATTTAAAATATTTTTGTATCTTTCTCGAGTATTTCTCTCCCATAGATTATCCATTCCACTAAATGGAAGTACACAAATTAATTTTATATCATATTCCTTTCTTAACTCCAATACAAGTTCAGAAAATATCATATCAGTTCCAATAGCCATACCAGATAAAAAATACTTATAACCTTTAGTTATATTCTCTTTGATCGCATTTTTAAGCCTAATTTTAAAATTTTTAAATTGCTCACCAATCTCATAGCCTCTCCAAGGCAAATGACTATTCCTATGCCCAGTGAAACAAATAGTTTTTTCTAATTCCATATATAATATATTATAGTACATTTGTTCAATTAAGTCAAAAGAAAAAAGCATATAATTAAATATGCTTTTTTATTAAAGTGAATTATATTGAGAACGAGTTACTCCAAAAGTAACTGAGAGAGTATTAGTTGAATCATAATAGTTCCAATACTTACTCCAGCCATCATCGATTAGTGAGTCTTTAATTGGTGCTGATGCAACTTCACAATATAGTTTTAGACCCGATGAACAACCGTAAAATGGAGAGTAGGTCGCAGACACAACTGTTATATTAATAACAGTTTGCGGAATAAATACTTTTATTAAACTTGTACAACCCTTAAATGCATTATTGCTTATTTTTGTTATTGAGTCAGGAATACTAAAAGATTCTAGAGATGTACAATTTTCAAACATATATGATGATAACCTAGTTATACTGCTAGATAATGTAACATTCATTAAATTTGTACAACCAGAGAACAAATAGTCTCCAATATTAGTCACGCTATCGGGAATAACTATATCGACTAACGATGTACATTGGTAAAAAACATCCTTGCCTAATTTAGTAATAGTGCTTGGTAAATTAACATTTATAAGTGAAGAACAATTCATAAAAGTGTAATCCGCTAGTGATGTTATATTATTCGGAATTGTAATTTCAATAAGTCCCGAACAATTGCGAAACATTCGATTAGTTGTCATTGATAAACTATTAGGAAATGTAACATTTTTTAATGAAGTACATTCACTAAATAAACCTTCTCCTATTGTTGTTATAGAATTTGGCAAAACAATAGTCGTTAAATTACTACATTTTTCAAACACATACGCTCCGAGAGTCGTTACTGTATCAGCTATAGACAGATCTGAAATTGCAGAATTTTTAAAAGCATAATCTTCTATAGTTGTAACATTTGAAGGAATTGTAACATTTGTAAGTGAACTGCAATTTCCAAATAACTCTTCACTAATTACCGTTATTCCGATAGGAAGATTTATATTTGTAAGTTTAACACATCCATATACTGCACCTTTTCCAAGAGTCGTTACAGTTGATGGAAGTGTAAGAGATAACAATTCTACACATTCAGTAAAAGCATATTCATTAACGATCTGAACACCTTCTTCTATCGTAATATCAGTTAATGAACTACAATGATCAAAAGCTCCTTCACCTATAGATAAAACACTACCTGGAATAGTAATTTTATTTAAGTATACGCAATAAGAAAAAGCATCATTTCCTATACTTGTCACATTATTTGGGATATTAAAACTATTTATACCATAACAATATGAAAAGGCATAATCACCTATACTTGTGACACTATCAGGAATAACTGAAATAGCACATCCAAACATCAATTTATTACTTGATGTTTCTATTATAGCATTACAATTATTCCGACTATCATATTTTTGATTTTCAGCATCCACTTGAATACTTCGTAAAACTGGACAATATGAAAACACACACCCTCCAATCGAAGTAATATTTTTACCTAGATAAACACTTTGAAGTCCAGTATTATAGAAAGCTCGGTAACCTATTGTTGTAAGACTGTTAGGGAAATTTATAGAATTTAATCTTACACAACCAGTAAAAGCATAACTACCAATTTCTCTAATACCCTCTGGTACTACAACTTCTGTAATACGAGTGTTATTTGCAAATCCACTACTAGATATTGTTGTAACAGGTTTGCCATCAATACTGGCAGGGATTACTATATCTCCACTAGCAGTACTTGCACCTTTAACTGAATAACTATTTCCATCTGAACTAGCAGTAAATATTAGGATACCAGAATATAAGTCCGCTTCAGACGCACCCCAGTTAACGGTTAAAGTTTCTGAACTTGAATAATAATTCCAGTAAGTTCCCCAACCAGTTGGTTTACTACCTGCTGCACAATAAATCACCAATGATGAAGAACAACCATAAAATGGAGAATTAGAAGAACCTGATGCAGATATTGTTGTAACTGATGCAGGAATATATATTTTTGTTAGTTTTTCACAATAAAGAAATGTACGACTCCCTATACTTGTTGCACCATCTGGTATTATTATACTTGTTAATCCATCACAATAAGAAAATGCACGATTCTTTATGTCCGTTACACTATTTGGTATCGTTATACTTGTTAATCCGCTGCAACCATAAAATGCAGAAACCCCTATACTTATTACACTATCTGGAATAATTGTTGTTTTACAACCTTGAATTAATGTGTTGCTA
>CAKVMJ010000037.1 GCA_934772445.1 uncultured Clostridia bacterium | reverse complement strand
GACCTATCGCTTAGGAGGCGATCGCTCTATCCAGCTGAGCTATAGCCACATATGATGGTTTTTATTGATTTCGGTGCAATTTGGGTGCAATTCGTGGTTGTGTTGGGTTTGTAAGATTGTGAAATGTCCGTGTTTTAGGGATATGTAGCACTTTAATTTTAGTACAAGTCGGTCCTTGGGAGGTCGGGGGTATATCCCTTTACCTATGAGAACGGATTGAATAATACATTAGTTAGTATAGCATATAATTTAAAACTTTTAAAGGGATTTCGATTAATAAAGTTTTTATTTATTAAATTTTAATAGCATTTATGTTATTTTAATCGTTTCAGAATGAAATTTAAAATATAAAGGTTTTAATTTTAGGCTTTATTAATTGCAATTATATTAAAATCTTGAGTGAAAATAGTTGGTTAGTTTAAAAATCTAAATAATTTATATAAACTATTTTTGAAAAACCCTTTAAATTTTAATTTTAATGTGTTATACTCTCCCAATACATAAAGGAGAAGGATATGAATATTTACCACGATATAGATAGTTCAAGAATCGCACCAGAAGATTTTGTTGCAGTTGTAGAGATTGAAAAGTATGGACAAAATAAGTATGAATTAGATAAGCAAACAGGTTTGTTAATTATGGATAGAGTTTTATATACCAGCACCCACTATCCAGCAAATTATGGTTTCATTCCGCTAACCTATAGCGAAGATGAGGACCCACTAGATGTGTTTGTTTATTGCTCACACCCAATTCAACCATTAAGCCTAGTTAGATGTTATCCAATCGGAGCTGTGGATATGATTGATGGAGATATGAAGGATACAAAAATTATTGCTGTTCCATTTGGTGACCCAGAATACAACCTATATAAAGAAATTGAGCAACTTCCACCTCATATGGTAAACGAACTTATGCATTTTTTGAAGGTTTACAAAGAATTGGAAAACAAAACAACAAAGATTGGCGATTTCCACGATTCTGAATACGCAAGAGAACAAATTGCTATTGCAAGAGAAAGTTACAGAATAAAATTTAAGAAATAACTTATTTAAAACTATTCATTTAAATTAAATGGATAGTTTTTTATTTGCAGTGTTTTTAATTAGAAAAGTTAAAATCTAAAATAATGGGCTAGGAAAGATATTTATAATATATCTTATGTAGATAGAATTTGTAATAATAATTAAAGATTTTTTAATCTATTTTAAACTCGTTCGCTTTTCGTATTTTTGTGTTTAGTTATTATAAATTTAAGCAAAAGACATTTTTATAGTGGAATACTAACCTATAAAAATGTCTTTTATAAAATATGTTGACAAATAGTTTTGCTTTTAATATAATAATGCCAACGAAAGCAAAAATTATTTTCTTTTTCCATAGGGCAGTAATAATAACCTATGGAATTTTTTTTTTAATAAAGTGTTGACATTTTATATTCTTTTGCATATAGTAATGGTATCGAAAGTAAATTAAATTTCTTTTCCCGTTGTCGTTATATAGTTAGGCAACGGGTTTCTTTTATATAAAATCTGATTTAACAAATTTGTTTGTGTAATAACATTTTTTAATTTTACAACTTTATTCTAATTAATTTTATTTTTGTTCTTCTGAAATTTGGTTGGTTTCTTTTTTATGTTCTTTTATATATCTCAACCATTTTATAAATCCATAAATTGTGTTAACAGTCATTGCAAAAACCGTTATTAGCATTATATATGAACCAGCTGATATATATAACCAAGCATCTAATATTAGGCAAAGAATCCAAGCAATCCATTGTTCGTTATATCTTAGAAGTAGAAGTATTCCGTTTGTCATACCAACAGCTGTACAGAATGCATCAATATATGTATCTTCAGCACCCGGAATTAATGTTAGGAGATAGCCAACACCAAAACCAAAAGCCAATATTCCAAGAACAACAAATATATCTTGTTTTATTGTAAGTTTCTTAACCTTTGTTACAATTTCTTCTTCCTCATCTGGGTGCTTTTTCCAAGTGAAGAATGACGCAAAATCTATTGGTATCCAAAAAAGTATAGAGAAAATTGCAGTTGAATAATTTCCTTGAACGAATAGAATTACGCTTTCTGTTATTTCAATAAATACAATTGAAACTATAAAATTCCATTTGTTTTGTTTAGATATTAATAGCTCGCAAATTGGGTTTGCGATAACTGCAATAATGGCACATATCGTTACGAATGTTGCCATTCCTTTTGGCATATTATCCGTGCTTTCTAGCATTTCATCTGGTAAGAATATGATAAATAATGTAACAAGAAGAATAACGCCCAATAAGTAAATAATTTGATAGGGTGTAAAGGATTTAAAAAAGTTTTTTAAACTATCTTTATGGTTTGCATCGTATGTGTTTTTATTTTCATTTTGATTTGTATTGTTTTTAATTTCTTTTTCCATAGTGTTCCTTTTAGTAAACATTTTGAAAATTATATCATATAATTTAGATTTAAGAGAACTATTTTACATTAATTTGTTATAAACTAAAAAAATGTCGAAAATGAAGAAATTTTTTAATTTTAGTATTGCAAAACCTAAAAGGATTATATATAATAGTAATCCGAAATATTAAGGAGAGATTGTATGAAGGCAGTAATGTTTGATTTTGATGGAACAATAACTAAGGAAAATGGAAATGTATGGAGAGATGCTTGGGATAAACTAGGTTATTATACTGGCCACGATTCTCTATATAAATGTTTATATTATGAATTTATGAAGGGAAATATTAACCACGATGAATGGTGCGATTTAACTTGCAAGAGATTCAGGCAAAAGGGCTTAACTGGCGAAATGTTTATGAATATTGCAGGTGATATAGAACTTATGCCGGGTGCTTCAGAAACATTTAAAAAACTTTATGATGAAGGTTATTCACTACATATTGTTTCTGGAAACTTTAAAAGTGTTATTGAAAAAACATTAGGCGATAATGTTAAATATTTTGATAATATTAGTGCAAACGATATGTACTTTGATAGCAATGGCGTAATTTCTGCTATAAAAGGTACAGAATACGATTTTGATGGCAAAGCTTTATATATAGAGCGTTTTAGAAAAGCAACAGATAGTAATAGCGATGAAATTATATTTGTTGGAAATGGCGATAATGATGAATGGGCACATTTAAGCGGTTGCAAAACAATTTGCTTAAATCCAGATGAGAATGTTGAAAAAGAAAATTCAACAAAATGGCATAAAGTTATGGAAGATGTTACAGATTTAACAGATATTTTACCAGTTATTGATAATATGATAGTTTCTGATAAATCTAAAGAAACATCAAAGAAAGAGTATGTTGTTCCATCGATGAGAATTGCGGAAGAGGAAGCAGTGTTATAATAAAAAATTTAGAGAAGAGAGATTCTTCTCTTTTTGTTTTAATATGCAATTATAGTCTTTATTTTAAATTGAAAAATAAAGTTTTAAGCCAATAAGATTTTAGTTGTTAATCAATTGATATAAAATTTTAATTTTAATACTTTTAATTTTTAAGATAGTATTTCTTAGGTTTTTTCCTTAAATTAGCCAAAAATCCGATATTGACAATTATTCTATTGTTTGCTAAAATAGTTATAATAAAGAGAGGTGCATTATGAATATATTTGATTATTTAAAGGATAAAGTACACGCTGATAGGGCGGGAGTTTTGTTTGAGAACTATGTTAGGCAAGTTTCCGATCCGTTTTTTATAAAGTCTTTGGAATATAGTTTCAAACAAATCAATGACACAGATAGTGCCACAAGGCAGATGTTTTTAAATCGAGGTGGTCAGGGAATTAAATCTTTAACAAAAGAAGAGTTTGCTAATTTAAAATCGGTTAATGGGTTTTCATTGTTGCAAGTGGCTTGCTCAAGGCAGAATGCAGATGCTGTTGAAATGTTAATCGAAAATGGTGCAGATGTAAATTATAGAAACCAATATGGCTTAACTCATAACTATACTCCTCTATATTATGCGTTGGGATTGGATAATGTATTTGTTACAATTCCGGGTCAAGAAGCTTACGATAAAAAGTATGCCGAAGAAGCTTTCAAAGATAAAAGAAATATGAACTTTGATAGCTTTAAAAGAATTGTAAATGTTTTGCTAGAACATAATGCTTATGCCTTAGATAATGAAGATGTTAATATAACAAACTTTAGCAATCATTTAACAACAAAAAGCAATTTAAAAAGATTTACCAGAGATGTTTTGCAAGGTAGATGTGAATTTTACACAACTCAAACAGATGAAAATAATCAAACAATAAAAACACCAGTGCCTATGGTGGAAGCTATGAAATATTTAACATCAATTCCAGATATAAAGAAATCATTGAATGGCACAGATATTGTAATTGCAAAACAAAATGATGTTGACACATTTGTTTACTTGATGAATGGTGTTGATAAAGGTCAACGACAAGAACTTTTAAAACAAATACATATTGCAGAAGCCAATAGTATTGTAAGCATTTCTGAAGATTTAATTAATGTTGAACGCCAAATTAAATCACTTGGTGCTGAACTAGAGAAAAGAGGTGAGAACACTGAAGGTATGCCATCATCTCCGCTAGGTTATTCATACCAAAAAGCATTAATAAAAAGACACGATTTAGAACAACAATTTGAAAAAACTGTTGTGGCTCATAATATTGTTACCTCAGAAGATAATGAATACACATTTGATGTTCCACCAATGCATTACTATACATATAGATTTGTTAATGGTAGGGTGGTAGATTTATTAGATACAGAAACTTCTGCTTTAAATTATTTTATTAAAACAGGCGAAAATGTTAAAGAATCTATCGAAACATATAAAAATGAAATGGCTAAAGCTTATCCAGAAGTTGCAAAAGAAAAATATAACTCATTGCTTGATGATTTCACAATACCTTTCACTGAAAATTGCTTGAGATTGCAACAAATTAGTGAAAATATGAAAGAAACAGAAAAAACTCAAAAAGATGGTGAAAAATTATTCTCAGTTTACGAAACAAATGATATTTTCAATGATGAAGAACTAGAAGAGGAAAAAGAACCTCTAAGCGAATTTGAAATATCTTATATCCTTAATAAAAAACTTGAAAAATATGATATGGAAAAAGAGAAAAACGCAAATAACGCTTCATCTGAGAAAGAAAATCAAACTCAAAAACAAGATAATGGTTCTGGAAAAGAAATGTAATTCAAAAATCCACAAATATTTATATTTTGTGGATTTTTTTATGCAATAAATTTAAACATTCATAATAAAATAGTAAAAAATAATTTTTATAATCAAACAATTTTATTTAATTTTTTATCTTAATGCAATTTTTGATATTTTATAATAAAAGCTATTTATTAAAAGTGATTAGAACATAAAAAATCTCCTAATTTTAGGAGAATTTTTTATTAAACAATTTTTATGAATTTGTTTTTGCCTTTTTGAATAACGCTACCCTTTTGAATTTCTCTATTAAATTCAGTAACAACTTCACCATTAACTTTAACGCCATTTTGTTGAATTAATCTTCTTGCCTCACTTGTGCTATTGCAAAGCTTGCTTGCCATTAAGCAATCAATTAAAGTTGGGTTTTCTTTTTCTATCGCAACTTCAGTTATATTCTCTGGAATACCGCCTTTTGCAACCTCTTTATATCTATTGTAAGCCTTTTCAGCATCTTCTTTGCTATGATACATTGTAACAATTTCAGTTGCATAAACGATATGCGCTTTCATAATATCTTCTTGCATCAATTTTTCTGCTTTTTCGATATCGTAATCAGTGGTTAGAGCAAAGTAGTTTTTAAGCATATTGTCTGGAACTCTCATACATTTTTCAAACATCAAATCTGCTGGGTCTGAAATACCAATATAGTTTCCAAGGCTCTTGCTCATTTTTTCAACGCCATCTAATCCTAAAAGCAATGGGAATGTTATAACTTCTTGAGGAGTTTGATTGTAATCTCTTTGAAGTTCTCTTCCAACTAAAACATTGAATGTTTGGTCTGTTCCGCCAATTTCAATATCTGCATTTAGCATAACTGAATCGTAACCTTGCATTAATGGGTACATAAATTCGTGTACGCCAATTGGTTTGTTTGAATTATATCTGTTAGCAAAATCATCTCTTTCTAAAAGTCTTGCCACAGTGTATTTACTGCTTAGTTTTAAAACTTCTTCAAAGCTCATATTCTCAAACCATTTGCTATTGTATTCCACTCTAACATTTTTGCTTAAATCTAAAACTTTGCCAACCTGTTCCATATAAGTTCTGCCATTTTCAGCAGTTTCTTCTCTTGTTAAGCTTGGTCTAGTTTTGCTTTTTCCACTTGGGTCACCAATCATAGCTGTGTAGTCACCAATTAGGAAAACAACTTCGTGGCCTGCGTCTTGGAATGCTTTTAAAATTCTTAGGGGAACTGTGTGTCCTAAATGTAAATCTGGTCTTGAAGGGTCTGCACCAAATTTAATAATTAATTTCTTTCCGCTTTCTAATTTTTCTTTTAGCCCTTCAATTGAGTAAATAGCAACTGCTCTTCTTTGTATTAATTCTAATAATTGTTCGTTTTCTTTTTTCATAATCCTTACCATAATTTTATATATTTTTAGTAAGGCAATGGGTATTTATCTGTTAGTTCTTTAACCTTTGCCTTAACTTCTTTGAAGCAACTCTTGCCTTCTTTTATAACCTTAGTTATTAAATCTGCAATAACTTCCATATCTTCTTCTTTCATTCCTCTTGTGGTAACAGATGGAGTACCAATTCTAATACCAGAAGTGATGAATGGGGATAATTTTTCATTTGGAATTGTATTTTTATTAACAGTAATTCCAACTTTATCTAGCATTTTTTCTAAATTTAAACCAGTAAGCCCTGTACCGTTTAAATCCAATAGCATTAAATGGTTATCTGTTCCATTTGAAACAAGTTTAATTCCATTTTTCATAAATCTATTAGCCATTGCTTTTGCATTTTTAACAATTTGTTTTTGATATTCCTTAAATTCTGGTTTTAATGCCTCGCCAAATGCCACTGCTTTTCCAGCAATTATATGTTCTAGTGGACCACCTTGAGTTCCAGGGAAGATTGCTTTATCTATTTTTGCTGCTAATTCTTTTTTGCAAAGAATTAATCCGCCTCTTGGTCCTCTTAAAGTTTTATGAGTTGTTGAAGTTACAACATCTGCATAAGGTACTGGAGATGGGTGAAGCCCAGCAATAATTAATCCTGCAATATGAGCAATATCCACCATTAGATATGCACCAACTTTATCTGCAATTTCTCTTAATCTTTTGAAATCTATAATTCTTGGATATGCGCTTGCACCAGCCACAATCATCTTTGGTTTATTCTCAATTGCTAATGCTTCCAATTCATCATAGTTTATTTGTTCACTATCCAAATCCACACCATAAGGAATGAAATTAAAATACTTACCGCTTAAATTAGCTTTGCTTCCGTGGGTTAAATGACCACCGTGAGATAAATTCATACCAAGCACTGTATCCTTTGGAGAAAGTAATGCAAAATAAACTGCTAAGTTTGCGTTTGCTCCGCTATGAGGTTGAACATTTGCGTGTTCAGCACCAAATAATTCCTTTGCTCTTTCGATTGCTAAGTTTTCCACAATATCCACATTTTGGCAACCGCCGTAATATCGTTTTGCTGGATAACCTTCAGCATATTTGTTTGTTAAAACACTTCCCATTGCCTCTAAAACGCTTTTAGAAACAAAGTTTTCGCTAGCAATCAATTCAATAGTTTTTTGCTGACGGTTAGTTTCTTTTTTTATGGCGTTATACACCTCTAAATCTGTTTGCTTTAAATTCTTATATTTTATTTGCATAACCTTT
>CAKVMJ010000036.1 GCA_934772445.1 uncultured Clostridia bacterium | reverse complement strand
TCTTGCCTTTCATAATAGTTAGAATTCTCCTTAAAATTTACAATTACATTTGTAACAGGTTTAGTTTAAACAATTTTACAATTATTGTCAATCGTTTTAGCCTAAAATAATAGGTTTTTTAAATATTTTTTAATGTTAACAACTTTGTAAAACAAATACCACCAAAACCGCTAAAATGTTTTTCCATTTTTATTATCTTTTCCAAAGAATTTCCAAATTATGTAAATTATTTTAAAAAATAAAAAAAGTTAGGATATTTATTTATCCCAACTCTTTTTATTATAAAGCCCAATCATCAACAATCTTATTTAATATATCTTTATAAGTTTGTTTTTCCAATTTTTCAGCAATTCCTAAATCAATTTCTTGAACCACCACCCCATTTTTAGTTACAATGCATTTTCCAACAACGCCATTTAATTCTTTTGGAGCTTTAACATTTTTATCTAGTTCAATATTAATTTCAAATTTTGCTTTCTCTCCTTTTTTAGATAATGCATAGAAATCAGATAATGGATGAACAGCCACTTCATTTACTTTTCCGCCCGAAACTTTTATAGTTTGTTCTAAGTTTACATTTGAATCAACAATCTTTGCATTTTCAAAGTTTGCAAATCCATAAGAATATAATTCCATACTCTCTTTAAATCTGCTAGCAGAGTCTTTACAATTTAGAACAACTGCCACTAAGCTTAACCCATCTTTTTCAGCGGTACTACTCAAGCAATAGCCTGCCTCATCGGTATAACCAGTTTTTCCGCCATTGCAATAATCATAATATTTTATAAGTCTATTTGTATTTACAAGTTCAGTTTCTCTTCCGCTTGGGTGTACGAGTTTATCCATCCAGATTTTGCAAAATTCATTATATATATCATATTGTTCAACTTTCTTTAAAATCTTTGCAGTATCTAAAGCAGTACTATATTGACTATCTATAGTATTTAAACCTGTTGCATTTTGGTAAACAGTGTTAGTCATACCAAGTTCTTCCGCTCTTTTATTCATTTTCTCAACGAATTTATTTTCGCTACCACCAATTGCCTCTGCCAAAACTATCGCACTATCATTTGCAGATGCCACTATAACACTTTTTAATAAGTCTTTCACTTTATACTTATTTCCAGCATCTAAGAACGCCTGACTACCCTCTGCCGAACAAGCGTGTTCACTAGCAAGCACTTCACTTTCCAAAGATAAACTTCCGCTATCTATAGATTCTAAAGTTAGAAGAGTTGTCATAAGCTTACAAATACTAGCCACTGGCAACTTTTCATTTTCATTAAAACTAGTTAGGATTTCTCCGCTTTTAGCATCTAATAAAACATAACTAGTGGAAGAAAAGTTTTGAAACTCTTTTTCGTTATCGGCAAAAACTTTAGTTGTTGGCATTAAACAAGCAACGATTAAGATTAAAACTAAAAAAATATTTACAATTTTTTTCATAAAGGTTCTCCTTCTATTTGTAAATATTTTTTGTAAAAATTATTTAATTATGTATTTAATTTTAATAAAACGAATTGAAATAAAAGAAATTTATAGGTACTGCTTTTATAGTTTCTTTGGCTTCATTGTAATATTCAAAACTAACTTGCAAGAAATTATCTCCGCCTTTAAACACAGCATTTACGCCCGAAATAAACTCACTTAAGTTATCTTGGTTATACTTTCCTTGAATATCAAATATATCCGCCCAAACTTTTTGAACTTTACCATTGAAGTATGTTTTGTTATAAAAACCAAGCTTTGAAACTAGCGAAACGCCATCGTATTCTAACATACGCTTAGATTCAATCTCTTTTTCTTCAATATATTTATCAACAGCAGAACTAAGGTTGTAATTAGCCACAGCGCTATATTTATATAAGTCGTCATAAATAATCTTTCTTTCGTGGTATTGAACTAGGATTTCATCTTCAGAATATTGGTAAATATCCTTTTCCTCAAACTGATCCGAAACATCTCTATAATCACTATTTTTAATATAACTATCTAATATAACATTGCCTTGAGCTTTAGCATAAAATCTTGGTTTTACAATATACTTGCCGTTTGTATTCTTATCTCCATTAACACCTAATGCAAATTGGTCTAATAAAATACTATTCATACCACCGCTAGATTCCCATTCTTTTGCAACTTCTTCATTATACTTGCCAGAGATAAATTTTCTTCGGCTTTTCATTGCTTCATCGCTCAAACTTGGTAAGGCTATAACACTTAAAACCTTTTTAGCATTTTTCATAACATCTTTTAAAGCGGTGTTGCCGTATTCTTCTAAAGCTTTTTTAAGTTCTTCTTCAGACATCGAGTCATCATCTTCGTAAGGGGTGCCAACAGATTTAGAGCAGAATTTATTTGCTGGGTAATATTCCACAACAATTCTTGGCATTTGAGGGAAAATTGTTAAAGTGTCATTTTCAAAAGTACCTTGTTTATCGCCATCTTGCTCTTTAAATGAACCATCAATGCCTAAATCCATTGCTTTATCCACGATTAAATTTACCACATCTTCATAAGCTTTGTAATAATGCTTAGTGGTTTCTGGAGCGAAAATATCTATTCCCGCACTATCTCCAACTTCAATAGTGGCTGTAGAACCACCTAAGTTGTTTCTAATTGTGTTATCTGTTTTAACTAGAGTATCGCCAATAATATTTTTTAGGATATATTCTTTAATTAGGCTAACTTCACTTAATGTTGTTTTATCGCCAACTTGAATAGATTTTGTAAAGCCTAGGTGGTCAATTTTTAATTTTGCATCATCATAACTAATTGTGCTGGTAAAATCACCAGTGGCAAGACCTCTAACTAAAGCTTCTTTTATTGTTGTAACATTCAAAGTTGTACCAGAAACCCAAGCACTAGAATTTGAATTTATATTAGAAGTGAAAGAAGCACTGCTAGAATCATATTCATAACCGCCAGCAATTGCGTTTTTAAAATTGAAAGGATTATTTTTAAATTCTTTTCTTAAGTTTGCAATTTTAGCCAAACATTCAGAACAGCCAATGTTTATTTTATTGCCAGTATGTTTTCCGCAACTTGTATCTCTAGATTTTGCAATGCCTATAACTTCAAAATCATTTACAACTGCGTTTGAAAATTGAGTTAAGGTTTTTGTTTTGGTATGGCTATCACCATAGATAACAGTTAGAGCATAAACTAAATACTCAGCCAAGGTTTCATATTGTCTTTCCAAAAGAAAATCAAAACTTTTATTAGACTTGGTAACATCATCATAAAACCGCGTTGAGTCATCAGCTTCACAAATTACATAAACGCCTTGAAATAATGTTTCAAATTGGTTATCTGGGTTGCCTTCATTCTCAAGCTGAGATTTTACATCATCATAAGTGGTGTTGTTTCCGCCTTGCCCACTCTTATCTGGATTTACAGTATAGCCCAAACCATCATTGCTAGCACCTGGGGCAGAACAAGCTATAAAGGAAGTAAACGAAAATAATATTATAAATATAAAACCAAAAACTCGTTTAAATATCTTTTTCATTAGTTTCCCTCCTTAAAATTTTTCAGCCTTTTCTTCTAGTATTTTCTTTACTCTTAAAAATATTTCATCATAATTTAAAGTTTTTAAATCGTAGTTTTTCTCAATTTGAGGCCCAATCGCTAAAATTGGAGAATATTCAATTCCTGTTTGGAAAGATGAAATAGTTGGATTTGCTGAATGGTTACCTAGAATAATAACATTATCATTTTCCACCATTTTGCCAATTAAGGAATAGATATATCTATCAATTCTCTCAAGTTCCATTCCGTAATTAGTTACATCGTGCTTTTTTCCATAATGCAATAATTCAGAAATGTTGCAGAAAACCAATCCATCAAATTTCAATTCAAAAACATTCAAAAGTTGCCCCATAGCATCATCATCGTTCTCAACTTCCAAACGATGAATATTTCTTGCCTTTTCAAAAATGCTTGCAAAATCGTTCATCATAATAACTTTATATTTCTTTGCAAACTTCTCAATATCTAGCCTGATTGATGGTTTGAAATAACAATCCTTGCGGATTAATGTTCTAAGATAAGTGTTGCCATTGCTATAGAATGGTCGTGCAACCACCTTGCTAATGCCATCATCTAAAGTTAGATTTTCGCAAATCTTCTCGGCTATCTCAAATAACCTTTCTTTTGTCATAATATTAAGATTAGCAGTTAATTGAAGAATGTTATCTTCAGAAATATTAATAATTGGTCTGCCAGTTTTTATATGCTCATTGCCATAATCTTCAATTGCTTTTAAGTTTTCATATTTCTTATTGCATAAAAAACTCAATCCAACTTTCTTTTCAAGTCTTTTTATAGATTTATTGCATAACCCACCAAACTCGTTTTTGTTTATCTTTTTTTGCTTATAACCCATAAGTTCAAGATAATCAAAAAGTATGCCTTTACTAATTCCGCTGGTTCTCGCCTTGCCATAAGAACCTAAGGGTGCATACTCTATTCTAGTTTGAACGGTATCAATACTGCAAATACCAAGCTTTTTTAAATTAGTTGTGTTGATAATTAATTTTTTATTAATATCATCATAAGAATTGCAAAAAAGACTGCGAGAATTAACATCGCTTAAATTGCCAACACCTAATCCATTTATAACAAAAATAAAAAATCTCATTTTCCCTTTTCCATATACTTTTTCAATTTAATTTTAGCATAAGTTAAAAGTTTATCAAATTAAAATTAACAATAATAGAAAAATTAACAAAAAAAAGATGATAAAAGTTTTAAACCTCTTATCATCTTATATTTTAAACAAAATCTATTCTAAAAATTCTATAAAGCATTGAATTGCTCACGGGTGTAACCCCAAGTAACACTTAATGTTTTACCTGAAGCGTAATAATTCCAATAAGTTCCCCAGTTTCTTGGTTTTGATGATGCACCACAATAAATCTTTAATGTTGAAGAGCAATTATAAAATGGAGATGTTGAATACCTTGATGATCCTCCAATGGATGTAACAGATCTAGGGATATATATTTTTACTAAACTACTACAATCTTCAAATGTGTTTAGTCCTATATTTGTTACACTATCTGGTATTTCTACATTTGTTAAATTTGTACAGCCAGAAAAAGCATAACTTCCTATAGTCGTTACACTATTGGGAATTATAATGCTTGTTAAATTGGTACATCCAGAAAATCCTCTATTATAAATTGCAGTGACAGGTTTTCCATTATATGCGCTAGGAAAAGTTAAGGTACCACTAACAGTTTTATCTTTAACATGATAAAGACTATAAGAAGCTTTATCTCCTTCCAACTTAAATATAAACGGACTATCAAGACATTCTTTGGCTTGACCCCAGTAAGACACTAACATATTATAACTACTATAATAACACCAATTACTATCCCAACCATCTGGTTTTGAATCAACCTCACAAAAGATTGTTAAAGTTGAAGAACAAGAATAAAATGGAGAACTAGATGTATTTGATGAAGCAGAAATGGTTGTAACAGATTTAGGTATAAATATTTCTGTTAAGCTAGTACAACTTTGAAAAGCCGAAATTCCTATACTTGTTACACTATTTCCAATCGTTACATTTGTTAATCTGCTACAATTCTGAAATGCATGAGATCCTATACTAGTTACTCTATTCCCTATTGTTACACTTGTTAATCCTCTACATCCACGAAATACATAACCTCCCATATTAGTTACACTATCTGGTATTTCTATGCTTGTTAATCCACTACAATATTCAAATGCACAATCTCCTATATTAGTTACACTATCTGGTATTTCTATGCTTGTTAATCCACTACATTCATAAAAGGTATATTCTCCTATACTTGTTACGCTATTTGGTATTGTTATACTTGTTAGTTTACTACAACTATAAAAGGTATAATCTCCTATACTTGTTACGCTATTTGGTATTGTTAATGTACCTGTTAATCCACTACAACCTCTAAATGCAGAATTTCCTATACTTGTTACGCTATTTGGTATTACTATGTTTGTTACACTATTACAATTTGTAAATGCATCATTTTCTATAGTTGTAACAGGTTTTCCTTCATAAGTATCAGGAATAACAACTTTTCCTGTAATAGATGTACTTTTTGCTTTAACTGAATAGCTACTACCATCGGAATTTAATGTAAATGTTAATTTATCTGGAGTACCTGTAAGATCTTCAATTGTTTGTCCCCAATAAGTTGTATGAATTGCTGACTTAGTTCTATAATTCCAATAAGTTCCCCAACCGCTTGGCTTTGATGATGCCTCACAATAAATTTTAAGACCTGAAGAGCAACTATAAAATATACCACTATAATAGGATGATGCTGAAATTGTTGTAACAGATATCGGTATAAATATTTTTGTTAAACCAGTGCAATAACCAAATGCACCACTTCCTATACTTGTTACAGTATTTGGTATTTCTATACCTGTTAACCCACTACAACCATTAAATACAGAAGTTTCTATACTTTTTACACTATTTCCAATCGTTACATTTGTTAATCCACTACAATCAGTAAATGCCTGTCTTCCTATACTTGTTACACTATTGGGTATTGTTAATGTACCTGTTAATCCACTACAATTTTGAAATGCGGCAGAACCTATACTTTTTACACTATTTCCAATCGTTACATTTGTTAATCTACTACAACTTTCAAATGCAGAATTTCCTATACTTGTTACACTATTTGGTATTTCTATACTTGTTAATCCGCTACAATTATAAAAAGCACCAACACCTAAGATTGTTACGCTATTTGGGATTTCTATACTTGTTAATCCACTACAACCACTAAATGCAGAATCTTCTATACTTGTTACACTATTTGGTATAATTGTATTCATACAACCTTGAACTAATGTATTACTAGAGGTTTCTATTATTGCATTGCAATTATTTCTGCTATCATATTTTGTATTTCCACTTGCAACTACAATACTAGTTAATCCGCTACAACCAGAAAATGCACCACTTCCTATACTTGTTACACTATTTGGTATTGTTAAAATACCTGTTAATCCACCACAAAGTGAAAATGCAAGACCTCCTATGCTTGTTACACTATCTGGTATTGTTAATGTACCAGTTAATCCGCTACAACTATTAAATGCATAAGATCCTATGCTGGTTACACTATCTGGTATTGTTAATGTACCAGTTAATCCACTACAATGTTGAAATGCGGCAGTTTCTATACTTTTTACACTATTTCCAATTGTTACACTTGTTAATCCAGTACAAAAAGAAAACGCAGAATTTCCTATACTTATCACACAATCTGGTATTGTAACATTTGTAATTTTCGTAGAATTACGAAAAGTATAATTGGCAATTTCAACTATGTTATTAGATAACACTACACTAGTTATATTTGTATTCTTTTTAAATGTTGGACTTGAAGAACTTCCTTTAACAAATCCACTAACCGGTTTGCCTTCGTATTTATTTGGAAGAACTACTTCTCCGCTTGGAGATGTTTCGCTTTCACCTGCTACCAAATATGAATTGCCATCTGAAGCAAGGGTAAAGGTTAAGCCAGTAATAGATGCAGTACGGCAATATAGAGTAACTGGAGAAGTTTCGGTGTCCGTACTTAAATAATCATCTTTTGCCACTTGGGTTAGTTCTTCATTTAAGAACCAGCCTGTGGAATAAGGAGTTGGCTCATAAGCAGATGCAAAATCGCTAACTGTACCTGAGGTATAATTGGTCGTACCTTTATTTACTCCATCAACAACAAAGCTTACTTTTCTTGCTTTTTTCCATTTTGCATAGTATGTTACATCGGCGTTTGTGCTGGTTATAAATACTGGGTCGGAAGAAATTCTATCGCTTGCATTATCTGAGTTATCTTTTATGTACCAACCATCAAATTCATAGCCTTCTTCCACTTCCGCTACAAACTTAATTGTGGAACTAGAGCTTGTGCTATTAATCACCTCATAACCGCAATTACCACCTTCAGTTGGAGATGAACTATCCACCTTAGATTCCACTTGGTAAACTGAATCCCTCTCTGGAAGCCTATTTGATTGAATTGTCATTCCTAAGGCTAGATTAAAGCTATCCACTGCTTGGTTGAAATCTATAATTGAAAATTCGATTTGGTAATAGAATACTTTGCCTGTGGTTAGATTATTTGTACTTGATGGGTTATATGCTGGAATAGATATTCCGCCAACTGCTGTTTGGCTTGATTCTGCTTGGAATGAAGATATTAAAGCAGAAGAAAATTCATTTGCAGATACCACTTGGCTATATGGAATAGCATTCTCTCCACCTATTTGAGAATATCTTACCTTTACATTACTTGGTACATCGCCTACCACTTCGCAAGTGATATATGGATTTGTATCTATTCCGTTATTTCTCACTGCCAAGCCTATTACTATTGGAGCTTTAGTTGTTCCACTAAATAATAGCTGTCCTAAATCCCAAGATTTTGAAACTGTATCAAATTCTTTATCTGAAATATTAGTTGTGTATGTAGCCACTGGTGTTTCAGAACCTGTTACCACTCCAACTATATTTACATCAACATCTGTAGCTGTAAATGAAATAGTTGAAGAGATAGTTGTGGTTTGGATTGTGGCAGCCCAGAAACCCATTATCATTATTATAGATAATAGAACCATTGCAGATAATGTAGTTAAAATTTTAAACATATATTTTGGATTTGCTTTTACTCTTACCATTTTTCTTCTTCCTTATATTTATTATTCTAATCTTAAGAAATAAAAATGCATATTTAAAATTGAAACAAAACTTAGATTGTGCACAATTTTATCCTTCACAACAATTCTAACATTTTTTTCTTTTTTAGTCAAATAAAAACTGCCAATAATTAAAAATTTATTGGCTTTTTTATTGATTATTTAATTTTCATCTATAATTTTAAAGATATTTACAATGAAATTCTTATTAAAATATAAAATTTACATTAAAAAACAAAAAACACTAGCAAAATTAATTGTTAGCGTTTTTCATTCTCTATTAAATTAATATTTCCCCTATTAAAGGTTAAATGATTAATTATTTTCTTTCTTTTCTTTAGCGACTTTAACTTTTTCTTCGCCATCATAATATCCACATTGTTTGCAAACAATATGTGGTGCTTTTAATTGATGACAATGAGGACACTCAACTAAAGAAGGTGCAGTAATTTTCCAGTTTGCTTTTCTAGAATTACGCCTTGCTTTTGAAACTTTTCCCTTAGGTGCTATCATTGTTACACCTCCTTATTTT
>CAKVMJ010000035.1 GCA_934772445.1 uncultured Clostridia bacterium | reverse complement strand
TTAACATATTGCAAACATTTTGAAATATCATTTAAGTTTCTAAGACCTAGGAAGTCCATTTTTAAATGGCCTAGTCTTTCAATATCTGTCATAGAATATTGCGTGGTTAAATCATCACCATTTCGGCTAAGTGGCATCCAATTCTCAAGGTTTTCAAAACCGATTACAACACCGCAAGCGTGAGTTGAACACTGCCTTGGCATACCTTCCAATTTCATAGCGATATTAACAACTTTTCTAACATCTTCGCTATTTGCATAAATTTCTTTTAATTCTGGAACGGAATAATCCACGCCATAATCTTTATCGCCTTCTTTAGCCTGATAAAAACCAAATGCTTTCTTTATAACATCGTGATGTTTTGCTGGAATATTAGGAATATTCTTTGTAACTTTATCCATCTCACTATATGGAACACCCAAAACTCTTCCAACATCTTTTATTGCGTTTTTAGCTGCCATCGTACCAAATGTTACAATTTTAACAACTTTATCATTGCCATATTTATTTCTAACATAATCAATTACATCTTGTCTTCTATCATCTGCAAAGTCCACATCGAAATCGGGAGCAGTAACTCTTTCTGTATGCAAAAATCTTTCGAAAAGCAAATCAAATTTTAATGGATCTATATCTGTTATACCAATAGCATAAGCAACAACACTTCCAGCACCGCTTCCTCTTCCTGGGCCAACTGGAACACCCATTTCTTTTGCTGCATTTATATAATCCCAAACAGTTAGAAAATATTGAACAAATCCTTGCTTTACAATAACCGCAAGTTCACTATCCACTCTTTTCCTAATTTCTTCTGTAACTGTGCCATATCTTCGAACCAAGCCTTTTTCAATCAACTTTCTAAAGTACGATTCCAAATCTTCACCATTTGGCGCTTTATATGGAGGAAAATGATATAAGTTTTTATCTATTTCCGTAAATTCATAATTACATTTATCTGCAATCTCTAAAGTTGTTTCTAATGCATCTAAATCATTTGGAAAAACTTTTGCCATTTCTTCATACGCTTTAAAATAAAACTCATCAGAACCAAATTTCAATCTATCTGGATCGTTTACAGTTTTACCCATCTGAACACACATCAAAACATCTTGCACTTCTGCATCTTCTTTATTTATATAATGCACATCGTTTGTGGCAACTGTTTTAATATTATATTTCTTTGCCAACTCTCTTAAATGCGGATTAACTTCTTTTTGTTCTGGCAAACCGTGGTCTTGAAGTTCGATATAATAATCTTCGCCAAAAAGATTTTTAAACCATTGAACAAGTTTATCAGCCTCTTCATATTCGTGTTTTAATAAATGTTGTTGCAAGTCGCCCGCCAAGCAAGCACTCAAACAAACCAAACCATCTGCGTGAGTTTCCAATGTTTTATAATCAATTCTTGGTTTATAGTAAAAACCATCACGGAATGCAATTGTATTTAATCTACAAAGGTTTAGATAACCCTCTTTATTTTTTGCAAGCAAAATTAAATGCGCATTTTTGCTTTTTCCGTGTTTTTCTTTTAAATCATCAGCAACATAAAATTCACAACCCAAAATCGGCTTTATTCCCGCTTTTTTACAAGCATCATAAAATGGAATAACGCCATACATATTTCCGTGGTCGGTTATAGCAATTGCTGGCATATCATAGCTCTTAGCAACTTTAACAACCTTATCAATTCTTGCCGCACCATCAAGCAAACTATATTCTGTATGTAAATGTAAGTGAACAAAATTTCCCACAAAAATTCTCCTTTGAATATTCTCTCAAGGTTATTATACCACAACAAAGTATATCTTTGGCAAGTTTTATTTTAAAAAATTATAAAAATTACTAATTTAGCATAAGTTTTAAATTTTAAGTATAAAAAAATAGGAAATACATTATTTTCCCATTTTTTATTACTTATCTATTTAATTAATTAAATATTATAGATATCCCGTAAGTATATATTTTTATCTATAAACAGTTATTCACATTATCCACATTTTAGATATGCATTTTCTTTTTAAATTCGTTTGCAATCAATGAATAGCCAAATATAAACGAACCCAATATAGAAACTAAAGAATAAACGATTGTAATTAAATATAAAACGCTACAATCCGTTTGATTTAATCCTAAAATTATAGAACCCGCCACCAAGAATATTACATAGAAAACAATGCAAGTGATAATACTAACATATCTTTTTCCACCAATCATTGAAAACATATTTAAAATTAAAATAGTTGTGATGGCAATTGATGGACAAACATAACTAAGCATCCAATGTGGGCTTACAGATGAAATTCTCTCACAAGCAAATAATATTGCAAAAATCATTACGAGCTGAAATAATATCTTTTCAAAAAACGACCTTTTACTTAGTATTGTATGTGCAACTAAAATCCAAACATATAATAAAGATAAAATAACAATCATAGCCCAATGCACATCAGGATTTACAACAATATTAACAAACATACAAATAATTGCAATGCAAATACTCATAAACCCAAATAATTTAATCGCAAATGCCATTCTTTTGCCAGATTTTTCATTAATTGTGCGCGCTTTAAATTTATCTACATCACATTCGCCCTCAAGTTCACCAAAACATAGCGGACAATAATCTGCAGTTGTTTCTACATCAACTTTACAATTTTTACAGTGTTTCAAATTCGTTTCTCCCAATAATTACTAATAATTTTAACATTTAATCCCAAATCTGTGAAATGTTTGAAAAATAATCGTTCTAACTCTGTTTCTTTAAAGAACCTTGAAAAGCACACATTTATATGATCATCATAGCCCACAACAGAAACATTTGTTTTTGTTTTTGTTCCAACATCTAATATAAAATATATATCTTCTAAATATTCCTTCATACTTTCTGGGATATTCACGCTTCCAAGGTTAGATAAATTGCAAGTATGCAAACAGTCCCCCACTCTTGAATAACTAAGTTTTATAGCCAAATCCTTAATAAACAAAGGCATAATTCTTAAGAAAAAATTCTTTTCGATCTTAACATTGTCACTAACCAACTTTTTCATATTTTCTTCAGTTAGTTTTTCTTGCATCTGCTTTTTACAACTATTTAATATTTCTTCAAATCCAACTTCTTCGGTAAAATCGTGATTTAATCTAATATATCCTAAGAAGTTTCTAAGCGTTTCACCGCCAAAAACTTTTCGCATATTAACAGGAATAAATGCAACCACATTCTTATTTAATTTTTTCAAGCTTTGCTTTTTATTTTGAATAAAAGCTTGATAAATACTATAAATTAAAACCGCACTTAAATAACAAGTTATAGTAACCTTTTTCTCTTTTGTTATTTTCTTTAAATTTTCTATATTAATTGAACCAATTATAACGCCTTGACCATCGTAGTCAAATGGTGTTCCGAAAGTACGGAACGCTTTTTTATCTTTTGGCAATTTAACATCTTCAGATTTAGATGAAACAAAAACTGATGTATCTTCTGTTTCAGAATCTAGGGCAGGAGCTTCAAGGCTCTTTATTATTCCCTCTCTTTTTACTGGTTTACCGCTTAAAAATAAATATTCAAAAACCAACGCCTTTAAAAATTCTATCGCACCATTTCCATCTGTGATGGTGTGAAAAAAAGTAATCGTAATTTTTTTCTCATACGCCGAAACTTTAAATAAATAATTGTTATTTTCCTTTTCATTAAAAGTTTCAAGGAAGTTTGCATCTTCTTCTGTTAGTTTGAAAGGTTTTGTATTCTCTTCTAAATAATACCAAAACATTCCTCTCTTTAATCGCACGCAAAAAGATGGGAAGCGTTTTAAAACTTCATTTACTGCTTGCTCTAAAATTTCTTTATTTACTTCTTCTTTTAATACTGCACTCAAAAAGAAAGTATTTTTTCTACCATCACTTGTGGTGGCTGGAAATATTTTACTAGAATTATCTAAAGAATACCATTTCTTACCTTGTTTCATTTCTGCTCCAAATAAATATCCATAAACTGTTTTTATATATATTATAATCAATAATATAAAATTTTCCAAACTGCTTTTCAAATAGTTAGAAATTTGTTATAATATTTTTGTTAATTTTAGGAATAATTATGAAGAATTTAGAAGTTTTAGCACCTTGCGGTGATTTAAAGAATTTTGAAACTGCAATTAATAGCGGAGCAGATGCAGTTTATCTTGGCTTATCTCAATTCAATGCAAGAATGAAAGCCAGCAATTTTAATAATGATAATTTTAGAGAACTTATTAAAAAAGCTCATCTTTTTAACACGAAAGTTTACCTAACTGTAAACACGATTATTAAGAATAGCGAACTTCAAGAATTGAAAGAACTTATTTTATTTGCACTTAATCAAAAAGTTGATGCTTTCATCGTTCAAGATTTAGCTGTTGCAAAAATCATTTTAGATATTTGCCCAACCGCCCACATTCACGCCAGCACTCAACTTGGCGTACACAATTTAAGAGGTGCTAGGGTTTTAGAGAAGCTTGGTTTTAAACGAATTGTGCTATCCAGAGAAGCAAAGTTAGAAGATATTAAAGAGATTTCTCAAAACACAAACCTTGAAATTGAATATTTTGTTCACGGAGCATTATGTGTTGCTTTTAGTGGAAACTGTTATTTTTCAAGTTTGAAATTTGGAGAGAGCGGAAATAGAGGAAGATGTTTGCAACTTTGCAGGCTTCCATATCAAGCATACTCAAACGATAAACGCATAAAAGATGGTTACCTATTATCTCCCCACGATTTGTGTTTAATCAAAAATTTAAAAGAACTTATTGATGCTGGAGTTACAAGTTTTAAAATTGAGGGTAGATTAAAACGCCCCGCTTATGTTGCACAAACTATTAAATCTTATAAAAACGCACTTGAGTTTGTTTCAAAAAATAAAGAGATAAAAGATTTAGATAAAGAGATTTTAAATTTAAGAAAAGTTTTTTCAAGAGGTGAATTTAACTATAACGCATATTTGGATAATGGTACACCTAATGAAATTATAAACATAAAAACAAATAATCATCTTGGCATCAAGATTGGAAAAGTAATATCCGTAAGACCATTTAAAGATTTGAAAGAAGTTCAAATAAAAACCAATAAGCCATTAAATATTGGTGATGGTTTAAAATTTTTAGATAATGAGAACGAAATTGGAAGTATGGGTATTGGTAATTATAAGCAGGTTTCTGACAATATCTATATAGTTTATACTAAAAACATAGTAAGAGCCAATAATGATGTTTATCTAACATTAGATAAAGCACAAGATGATGAATTATTAAATATAAATAGAAAATTAGAGCTTGAATGTGTTATATCTGCCTTATGCAAAAAACCATTAACCATAACAATGAAGTATGGAGATATTGTCATAAAGCATAAATCTAATTACATTTGCCCAGAAGCAATAAACAAGAATACCACTTGTGAAGAAATTAAAAATCAAATTGAAAAAACAAATGATACAGATTTTATAATTAAAAAGTTAAAGATAACAGAGAATGGAGTATTCATTCCAAAAAGTATCTTAAATGAATTAAGAAGAAAATCAATTGAATTAATCCAAAATGCAATTATAGATTTTTACGAGAGCAAGATGAGTTACTCTTTAAATCAAATAAAAGATTATTCATTAGAGATTAAAGAAGTTAAATTTAATGAAATCAGAGCAATAATTATTTTTGAAAATTTGAAAGAACTAAATGAGATAATTAAATACACAGATATTAAAAATACAATTTTTGCATTATCCCCTTCCGCTTTCAAAACGGCAAATAGTTTGATTAGCGAAATAAAAAAAACCTATCCTTCAATTGCATTAGCATTAAATCTTCCTATTATTGCCAACAAATATGATTTAGAAATTATAGATAATATAATTGAAAACAATAAAGATTTAATTTTAATTGCTAATAATGTTTATGCTATAGATTATATTAGTGAAGGATTAAAAGTTATCGGTGGTACTGGATTAAATATTGCAAACAATCTATCAGCTAATGTTTATAAAATGTTGGGAATTCAAAATATCATTGGTTCTATTGAATTAAATAGAGAGAATTTAATTGATGGAAATATTTATGAATACGATTTTGGTTACTTCCCTCTAATGACTTTTACACATTGTCCACATAAAACAATAAATGGTAACACTTGCGAAAATTGTTCATATAAACCAAATCTTCAATATGGCGACTCAAAAAGCACATACGATATAAGAAGATACCAGATAGCAAATTGTTATTTTGAATTATTAAATTCTAATGTTATAAATATTATAGGCAAAACAGATAAAAAAATATTTGCAGATTTAAGAAGCATAGATATTAAAGAATATAAGAACATACTTAAAAACATCAATAAAAATGAATATTCAAAATTATTGGATAATGAAAATTTCGGAATGTTATTAAAGGAATTAAAATAATATGGAAAAATGCAAAAACTTTAACTTATGCGGTGGTTGTAGTTTATTAAATATAGATTACCCCACTCAATTAAAACAAAAACAAAGTTATATACAAAGTTGCTTAAAAAATGAAAACATAGATTTTAAAGTTGAAGAAACTGAAGGTATGTTTTACCCTTATAAATATAGGAATAAAATTCATTTAGCTGTAAGCGAGAATAAAGGAAACACATTTCTTGGATTTTTTGAAGAAGGCTCTAATAAAATTATTAAAGTTCAGAAATGCGCACTATTCGATTTATGGGCAGAGCAACTAATAAATATTACAAATGAGTTTATAAAGAATTTCAAAATTATTGGTTATAACAAAGAAAAAAGAAGCGGAATTGTTAGATATATTGTGGCCAGAAAGTTAAAAGACTCAATCAGCGTTTGCATTGTTGCCACATCTCAGAACTTCGCCGGAAAAGATTGGTATTATAAAAAACTTGTTGAAACATTTAAAAATGTATCTTTCTATTTGAATATTAATAAGCGAACAGATAATGCAGTTTTTGATGATAACAAATTTATTTTCAAAGGCGGACTTAGAAAGATTAAAGGTAAAATGCTAGGAGTTGAATTTGAATTATCTCCAAATTCATTTTATCAAACAAATGAAAAGATAACATCAAAAATGTATGAAAAAGCAATCGAGCTTTTAAACATTTCTAAAAACGATACGATTTATGATTTATATAGCGGAATAGGAATTACAAGTATTTTATTTGCAAAACACGCATCTAAAGTTTATAGCATTGAATATTCTAAAACTGCAACCCAAAACGCAATATCTAATGCAAAACTAAATGGTTTAAAAGATAAGATAGAAGTATCCACAGGAATGTGTAAGGACATATTACCAAAGCTTCCTAAAATTGATAATTCATTATGCTTCCTAGACCCAGCAAGAAGCGGAGCAGAACCAGAAACATTATATGAAATTATTAAGTTATTGCCAAAAACTATAGTTTATATGTCGTGTAATGCTGAAAGTTTGGCAGGAGATTTAAAAATACTATTAAACTCAAAGAAATATAAACTAAATTATATTCAAGGATTTGATATGTTCCCTCAAACAAAACATATTGAAGTTTTAGCTCAATTGGTAAGATTACAATAAACTTAAAATCAAAATTATTCATATTAAATTTTAATCTAATCAAATAAAAGAGAATCTCAAGCGTTAAAACTTGAGATTTTTTATATTTATGCTTTTTGTCATAAACTATATATTATTTATCCTCTAATTGGCGAGAAAATACCCATAAACTTATCTGGTTTATTTTCAATTATATTTTCCACGAGCTCCACTCCTCTCATTGCATTTATAATTCCATTAGCTCCACAACTAATAAAATCTATAATACCATCTTTATCTTCTCCAATTAACCCCATATTGTTTTCCGTTCCACCAAATGCACCACAAAATCTATACTCAATTTTTATCTCATCTTTAACCGCTGGAAACATTTCTTTTAAAAACTTCAATAAGTTATTATATTTCTTTAAAGCTTTCTTTTCATCAATATTCCCTTTCAATAGAGTATCTTCTCCGCCACAAATTATCCTATTATCTGGCAAAAACCTTATATAATGATATGGTGAAGCATTATCTTGCAAGAGAGTGTTTTTATACCATTTCAAGTTTGGTAATGGATTTGTAACAATTGTGTATGATATGAAAATCTCACAAAGTTTTTTATTTTTAACAAACTCAAAATTAAAGCCCGTACAAACTATAACCCTTTTCGCTCTTATCTTTTCACCAAAATTTGTTTCCATCTCATAATGATTATCTATTTTATCTATCTTAATTATTTTAGTATTCTCAAAAATAGAATCTTGATTTTTAGAATGTTCTATTAAGGATTTGGTAAATAAATATGGATTTAATTCCGCACCACCATTTTCTGCATAAATCCCATAATTAAAATCAAAAGGAAATGGTGAATTTTCTTTCGTTATCAATTTCACTTTAAAACCAAATCTTTTTCTAAACTCTATCTCTTTTATTATTGCATTTTTATCTAATGCACTTTTTGAAAATATTAATGTAGGACACTTTCTAAAATGACACTTATTGCCAATTTCTTCAATCAATTTGTCAAGTTTGTCTATAGATTTAAGCCCAAGCCTATAACAATCGCTTATCTCTTCATCACTTAAAACTTTAGATAAATCGGAAGCAAAATCATCTAATTGATATTCTAGAAGGGCTGTTGCCGAACTCGTACAACCATAACCAATCCTAGAACTATCCACTAATGCCACATTGTATTTTTTACTTAAATAGTAATTTACAATCGCACCATTTATTCCCCCACCGATTATTAATATATCCACATCTAAATTCTTATTTAAATAAGGATAGCTTTTTAATTTTTTCGCCACTTGAACAAAATATGGCTCACCTTTAACATATTCCATTTTAAAAGTTTACCCAAAATTAAATTTAATAAACAAATCATTTAATAAATCTTGATTTTAATCACTAAAAAGTGATATAAATATTATGTTAAAACTAAGGAGGAAATATGAATAAGATTAGCAATAAATGGTTGAAAGTTATATTATGGGTTTGCAGTTATGTTAATATAATTGTATTCGCATTAGTTGGTGGATTTATTTGGTTGAAAAACGATAATGAAGAAATCAAAAAAGAATTCAAGAAAGTTTTATGGGTAACGATTATCTTCATTGCAATTAATGCATTATTATCTTTAATCAGTGCTTGTATTGGACTTGGTACATATAATGCTGATGCTTCAAGAGCAATTCAAGTGATAAGTAGCTTGGTTACAATTGGCAAGATTATAACTTATGTTGTTTTCATTATTTTAGCATTAGTAAATAAAGAAGAAAATTCTAAATCCAATAATTCTAAAGAAGAAACAAACGAATAATATTTTATTTTCTAAAAATGTTTGCATATTTATTTTAAATCTACAAACAATATTTTTAGGAGGTAGGATATGAGTAAACAATGGCGTCCGGGTGAAGTTGCTCCAAAATCTGGCAACTACACCGCTTTCGATAGTGAAGGCAATAACGGTGGCAGTTGCTACCTTGAGGCTGGCGAAAGATTCCCAGCAACTCAACATTCTGGCAGTTACTACGAAGAAGAATAATAAAAACTGCAAAA
>CAKVMJ010000034.1 GCA_934772445.1 uncultured Clostridia bacterium | reverse complement strand
GCTTGAAACTATTGGCAACAATAGTTCTAGATAGATAACCATCTAATACAAAACTCGGCTTATGGCTATTCTAACTTCCTAAAAGTAGGTTTTATTACCTGCTTTTTTTTTTTTTTTGTTAAACTTCTAAAATTTGATAATAATTAAATATGATTACTTTAATTTTAGTTATATTATTATTTATTTGGTTAAAATTTCATAAAAAGTCTATTTTAAAATCTAAAAAATTATATAGACCAAGGATAGTTTCTAAACAAATATTTTATTTTAATTATAACATTTTTCCAGTTTTAAACAAGCTGAAAATCTTTTATTTTAAAAAGTTGTTCTTGCCTATTAAATGGTTAAGGAAAACAAGAGATAATTATGTAGGAATAGTTGGAGATGTGGAAATATTAAGGGTATATTTTTTAATAGATAAAATAATTTTTTCTTCTAATATTTCTTGTAAATTGCTTTTAAGAATAGATTCATTAAATACTTTTCAACTTAAAAATATTCTTTATTTAAATACTATGCAAATAGATTTTAATTCTATAAATTTAATAAAAAGATACAAACGAAACAATTGCTTAGATATTTATTTCTGTTTAAAAAACAACAATTCCGTATGTATTTATGACAAAAAGTGTGATGATGATGTCAAAAATATATATTATGCAAATAATTCAATCAGTGATTTAGAAATTAAAAATCTAAAAACAAATCAAAGAATTGTAAACAATTTTATTCGTAACATTAAATCATTAAAACCAGAGAATAAGTTTTATTACAATTTAAGTGAAAATATATTTATTACTTTAAAGGAACTATATTTATCCAAAAATTATGATAAATTCAATAGTGTATTATTTAATGAATTATTAGGTGTTGAGGTAAAAAAGAATATTATAAACATATATAAAGTAAATGATTTTTTAAAATATTCTTTTGAATTGAATGATAAAAAATTTAATATTGATTTTACAAATTCAAACCTAAAAATTAATTATAATGGAATAAATTTTTATAATGTTCATTCGTTTAAGTTTTGATTAATAATGTGTTGAAAAAATTTTTAAAAAATGTTATCATTAATATGGAAAAGTTTAAATGATAAGGAGATTTCAAGTTGGATAATCTATTTGGAAACTTATATAATGATAAAAAGCCATTGGCTGAAAAAATGAGGCCAAGTAACTTAGATGAATTTGTTGGGCAGAAACATATATTAGGTGAAGGCAAATTGCTTCGTAGACTCATAGAAGCTAAAAGAGTTCCTAGTGTAATATTCTATGGCCCTCCAGGAACAGGCAAAACAACTCTTGCAAGAATCATTGCAGATACAAGTAATTCAAAATTTGTGAAATTGAATGCTATATCAAGTGGTGTAGCCGATGTTAAGGCTGTAATAGAGCAAGCAAAAAATGACTTTGAATTATATGGTCAGAAAACTTACTTATTACTTGATGAATGTCATAGATGGAGTAAGGCTCAAAGTGATTCTCTTCTTGCCGCACTTGAAAATGGTTATTTGATATTTATTGGTTGCACAACTGAAAATCCTAGTTATAGTATGACAAGAGCGATTGTTTCTCGTTGTTCAGTATTTGAATTTAAAAGATTAGGAATTGAAGATGTAAAGAATGTTTTAAAAAGAGCAATTACATCTGAGATTGGTCTTAAAGCTTATAATATAAAAATAGATGATGATGCTTTAACTTATTTAGCTTCGGCTTGCGGTGGTGATGTAAGAAGTGCTTTAACAGGACTTGAACTTGGGGCTATAACAACTCCAATGAATAAGGAAGGGGAAACAGTAATAACTAAAGAAATTACTGCAGAATGCCTACAAAAAAAGGCAACAAGCCTTAATGAAGATGTTTATTATGATTTGCTTAGTGCATTCTGTAAGAGTCTTCGAGGTAGTGATTCAACAGCAGCACTTTATTACGCAAATAGGCTTATAGAAGGTGGTATAGAACCACAAGTATTAAGTAGAAGATTAATCTGCCATTCTGCGGAAGATTGCGGTTTATCGGCTCCAAATTGTTTACTTCAATCTTGTGCTAGTTTGTATGCTCTTGATCATTTAGGTATGCCTGAAGGAAATTTAGCACTTACTCAAGCAATAATTTATGTGTGTGAATCGCCTAAGGATAATAGAGTGGTAACTGCTATGAATATGGCTCAAGATGATGCAAAAAACCATCCAGATGATAATATCCCACCATACTTAAGAAATCATACGCCACAAAGCAAATATTATAAATATCCTCACGACTATGGTGGTTATGTAAAACAACAATATTTGCCAGATTCGTTAAAAGATAGAAAGTATTTTATAAGAAGAGAATCTAAGTAGAAATTAATTAACATAAAGATTTATATTTAAAATTAAGTTTTATCTAAAAAATAATTAATTTTAAATTATTAAATTGGTTAGAAATTCAAATTAAATATGGTATTGCTAAATAAAGGCGGGGAGTAGTCCTCTGCTTTTATTTTTTTTAAAATCTATAATTTCACTTACAGGAACTGTTAGTTAATATAATAAAATGAGCGAGATGCTCATTTATCAAATTGCTAATAGAGGTAACATAAGTGATGTTAGAAATTGTCTGTGTACCCATTATAGTTTTCTTGGTGTTTTCAATTATGGAAATATACAAGAAGTTAATTGCAAAAAATAATGAAACTTTAATTAGAATTATTCCTATTATTGCTTTTTCGATCGGTGTAATTCTAGGTATTATTTGTTTTTGTGTTTATTCAGAAATTATTACTGCAACGGATATTGGTACTGCTATTTTGATTGGTGGAGTAAGTGGACTTTCTACAACAGGTTTCAATCAAGTATTTAAACAAATGCGAAAATTTGGAGTAGATGTTAAAGAAACAGAAGAAATAAATGGAGAAAACAGTGATAACTCCTTTATTGATTCAGATAACTCATAGAATATTGAAAAAAATAAAGTAAAAATCCACTAAATATCTTAGCGGATTTACTTTTTAATCTTCTTGTGCTCTTTCATCTAACTTAATAAAAGTTAAAATGTCACTATAAACTTCATCTTTATTTAATTCATTTAAAATTTCGTGTCTGCAATCCTCATATAGTTTTATATATATGTTTTTAAAACCTTCGTTCTTATATTTATCATATAGTTCTTTAACCATTTTACCATTACTTCCTACAGGGTCTTTGTCTCCACTAATTATAAATATTGGCAAACTCTTATCTGCTTTTTTTAGATTATTATAATTTTTCAACATCATTTTAAATAAACTTTGGTAAAAAGCGTTAGGGAATGGTATTCCGCAATACTTATCATTTTTATATTGTTCCCAAATCTTTTTATCTCTTGTTAGCCAATTGTTATCTTCAAATGGTTTTCCGTAGCCACCAAAACCAATTTTTTCAACTGCTTTTGCAGAAGCTTTTCTTCCTTTAAAGAAACTAGCTAAATTAGCCAAGATTTTTCCCATACGCATTAATGCAGTTTTAGTATAAGCACTGCCAATAAGGATTACTTTATCCGCCAAACCTCTTCCGCTGTTAATATATCCTTGTGATAGAAAAGAACCATAAGAATGTCCAATTAGGATTAAAGGAATATTATTATACCTTTCCTTTAAATATTTGCTTATTAGTAATTGATCTTCAATATTCTCCTTTGAAATATCTCCTTTTGAATATCCTGCTTGATTATTTTTTATAGATTTCCCGTGGCCTCTAGTATCTGAAATGAAAACTGCTATTTTATTTTTATTTAAAAATTTACAAAAATCATCATACCTTCCAGAATGTTCCTGCATTCCGTGAATTATTTGGCAAACAGCTATAGGTGAATCTACATCGTATAATCTTGCAAATAATTCAAAATCTTTATAGCCTTTAAAAGTTAATTCTTCCATTTTCTATTCTTCCTCTTTTAACAAACATTTTTGCATTGCTTTTTGCCAACCTAGGCAAAGTATTTTTCTTTCAATTGCTGAGATGTTGGGTGAATATGTTTTAGTATATTTAACCGAATTCTTTATTTCATCTAAATTCTTATAAGCTCCTAATCCTAATCCTGCCATATAAATACAGCCTAAAACAGTTGCTTCATTGCTTTCAGGAAGAATGATAGGCGCGTTTAATATATTTGATTGAAACTGCATTAAGAAGTCACTTTTAGATACTCCGCCATCAACTCTAAGTTCTCTTACTTTAACTCCGTGATTATGCATATAATTAGCAATATCATTAATGTTGTATGCCATACTCTCTAAAACTGCTCTAGCAATATGTCTTTTATCTGAACCTCGTGTTAGTCCTGTGATTAAACCCGTACAATATTGATTCCAATATGGTGCACCAATTCCTGTAAAGGCTGGTACAAAGTAAACTCCTTCATTATTTTTTAGTTGAACCGCCAAATTATCAACTTCTTTAGGTGTTTTTGCTAATTGTAGGTCATCAACTATCCAGTCAACAGCACTACCAGCATTAAATACACTTCCTTCCATTGCGTAAGTGGTTCTTCCACTTAATGTCCATGCAATAGTTGAAAGCATTTTTTTGCTATTAATTCTGTTTTCTCCAGTATTAGATAAAATGAAGCAACCAGTACCATAAGTACACTTTGCCATTCCTTGACTAAAGCAAGCTTGTCCAAATAAAGATGATTGTTGGTCACCAATAATTCCGCATATTTTAAACTCATTGTCATTATACTTATATGAGCCAACACAGTCATTATTATTAACAACTTTAGGTAGAATCTGTTTTGGAATATTAAAGAAATTAAGTAACCATTCATCGTATTGTAAGGTGTTTATATTAAATAACATTGTTCTACATACATTTGTTGTATCTGTTATAAAAGATTTGCCATTAGTTAGGTTGTATACAAGGAAACTATCAATAGTACCAATGCATAGATTATCTTCAGCAAGTAGTTTCTTACATTCAGGTTCATTTTCTAGCATCCACTTCATTTTACTTGCACTGAAATAAGCATCCACAATTAGTCCAGTTTTCTTTTGTATTATACCTCTTTGGCGTTTTGGAATACTATCACAGAAGTTTGCAGTACGCCTACATTGCCAAACAATACTTCTACAAATAGCTTTGCCTGTTCGCTTATCCCAAGCCACAACACTTTCTCTTTGATTTGTTATTCCTATACCATAAGTATTTTTGTCTGTTAATTTTAAAGTATCGATTGCTTCATTTAAAAGTGACTGTATATCATTCCATATCTCATTTGCATTGTGTTCAACCCAACCTGGTTTTGGAAAATATTGTTTAAATCTTTTTTTATTTATAAATACAATTTTATTTGCTTTTTTATCGAAAACAACACATCTACAACTAGTTGTTCCTTCATCTAAACCGATTATATATCTCTTTTCCATTTTTTAGTCCTTTTCTTTTATAATAACATTTTACAAATTTTTTTCAAAACAAAAATATCTAATGTTTCATTTGTTTGACATTCTTTAAAATAAATTTTATTATTAATTAGATGATGAGAAAGGTATCAAATATTTTACCCTAAATTAATTAAAAATATCAATTATACACAGACTAAAAATGGAGAAAAGAAAAATGATTTATGATTATGCTATAATTGGCGGAGGAATAATTGGATGTTCTATCTTAAATAAGCTTACAAGATTGAACAAAAAATGTATTCTAGTAGAAAAATATAATGATGTTGGTATTGGTACAACAAAAGCAAATACGGCTTTGGTTCACGCTGGCTTTGATGCTAAACCGAATACATTGAAAGCTAGATTTAATGTGGAAGGCTCTGTTATGATGGAGAACTTATGCAATGAGCTAAAAGTACCATATAAGCGAAACGGAGCTATAGTTGTTGGTAATGACTTAGATAAGTTAAAGAATTTGTATGATAGAGGCAAAACAAATAATGTTCAAGGTCTTGAAGTCTTAAATGAAGAACAGCTTCATAATTTAGTGCCAAATCTAAGCAAAGATATAAAATATGGTATGATAGCAAAAACTGGTGCTATTATATCACCATACGAATTAGCAATTGCACTTGCAGAGGAAAGTGTATTAAATGGAGCAGAAGTTAAATTTAATGAAGAGATAAAACAAGCACATTTTAATAATGTTTGGACACTTATTACTAACGATTGTGAAATTCAAGCAAAATATGTAATAAACTGTTCTGGAGCAAACTTTAATGAGGTTTCTAAATTATTTAATGCTGAGCAATATCCAATACAATATAGAGTTGGAGAATATTATTTATTAGATAGCTCTGAGATTGATTTAACTAAATATACAATATTCCCATTACCTACAGAGAATTCTAAAGGTGTTGTTGTAACTCCTACAGTTGAGGGTAATATACTTATTGGTCCAAATGCTATAGATATTGATAACTATTCTACTGCAACATCAAAGAGTGGTCTAGAGGAAGTAAAATCAAATGCTTTAAAAATATTTCCAGATATTAGGTTTAATAAGAATATAAGAAACTTCGCTGGCGTTAGGGTAGTTGTTGGTGATGACTTTATAATAGAGAAGAGTAAGATAGCTAATAATGTAATAAACTTAGCAGGTATATGTTCACCAGGACTAAGTAGTGCTCCAGCTATAGCTAAGTATGTAGCTGAGAATATATTAGGCATAAATAAAAATGAAAAGAAAATGATAGCTAGAACACCTATTACTCATATAAAGAATCTAAGTATTAAGGAAGTAAATGAATTAATAAAGAAAGATGCAAATTATGGTAAGATAATATGTAGATGTGAACAAGTATCTAAGGCTGAAATAATACAAGCATTAAATAGTCCATTAAAGCCAACATCAGTGGATGCTATAAAAAGAAGAACTCGTGCTGGTATGGGCAGATGCCAAGGAGGTTTTTGCTTAGTTGATGAAATAAGCCTTATTGCTAAAACATTAAATATTCCAATGGAATCTGTGTTAAAGGAAACAGAGGGTAGTAATTTTATAATAGGAAATATAAAGGAAATAGGTAAGGAAGAATAATGGATTACGATGTGATTGTTATAGGTGGCGGAGCTGGTGGGATGGCGGCTGCTATCGAGAGTGATAAAGTTGGTGCTAAAACTCTATTAATTGAAAAAGAAAATGTTTTAGGAGGAATCTTAAATCAGTGTATTCATAATGGATTTGGATTACACCATTTTAAAGAGGAACTTACAGGACCAGAATATGCTAATAGATATGTACAGGCATTAAAATCAACAAATGTTGATGTTTTATATAACACTTTTGTTACAAATATAGAAAGTAATAAAGTTGAGATTGTTAACGATAAAGTTAAACAGATATTAAATGCTAAAGCTATTGTACTTGCAATGGGATGCAGAGAGAAATCTGCAGGTTCGATTAATTTAACTGGAACTCGACCAGTTGGTATTTATACAGCTGGACAAGTTCAGAAGATGGTAAATTTGTATGGTAAATTACCAGGTAAAAATGTTGTTATTTTAGGTAGTGGTGATATTGGCTTAATTATGGCTAGAAGACTTGTTTTTGAAGGTGTGAATGTTGAGATGGTTATGGAGATAATGTCGCAAACAAGTGGTCTTGCGCGTAATATACAGCAATGTTTAGTGGATTTTAATATTCCATTGCTTATGAATACAACTATCACTAAAGTTGTAGGAGATAAAAAGGTTGAAGGAATTTATTATGCAAAGGTTGATGAAAAGTTTAATGTAATCAAAGAAACTGAAAAGTTTATAGAGTGTGATTGTATTCTTTTATCTGTTGGATTAGTTCCAGAATTTAATATCGCAAAACAACTTGAAGTTAATCGAATAACAAATGGTACTTATGTTGATGAATATAGACAGACAAAAGAAAAAGGTATTTTTGCTTGCGGAAATGTTCTTCATGTTCACGATTTGGTTGATAATGTTTCAGAAGAAGCTGAAATTGCTGGTAGAAATGCTGGCTTATTCGCATTGAATAAGTTGGAGCTTGGACCAAAATATAATGTGTTGTGTGGTGAGGGTGTAAGATATGCTATACCAAATTATGTTTATCAAGGCGAAAATAATGTTTCATTATATTTTAGAAGCAATAAAAAATATATAAAAAGCAATATAATTGTGGAATGCAATGGTCAACCTATTACAAAGACATTCAAATTATCTATTACTCCTGGAGAAATGCAAAAAATTGATATTGATAAATCAAAGATTTTAGGAGATTTGGTAGTTAAAATATTGCCAAACGAAAAGTAAGGAGGTTAAAATGGAATTTACATGTATTAAATGTCCTTTAGGTTGCTCACTAAAAGTTGAAAAAAATAACGATGAAATCATCGTAACAGGTAATAATTGTCCACGTGGAAAACAATATGCAATAGATGAAGTAACTGCACCTAAGAGAATAGTTACGAGTTTAATAAGAACAAATGATTGTATCTATCCTTGTAAAACAACAAATGAGATTCCTAAAGAGATGGTTTTTGAGATTTTAGAAGAAATAGGAAAAATAAAGATTAAACAGGCGAAAATTGGAGATATAGTTTGTAAAAACATTTTAGATACTGGTTCTGATATAATCATTACAGGCAATGGCCATAATATTTAAAATAATTGTAGAAATTTTAAGAGGTTTTCTCTTAAAATTTTTTTTACCATATATTTCTTTTATTATTAATTGACAAAGATTTATTAATATATTACAATTAAAGAGTATAATATTGTTAAATAGATTTCATATTTTTTAATATTTATATAAATTTAAACTAAAATCGAGGTAAATAATGAATATAATGTCATTGCTAGCATTGAATGGTTTTGGTTTGAGTATAATTGTAGCTTTAATAACTATTATAATTGCCGTACCTGCGAGCATTTTTGTAATGTTATTTATACAAAAGAAGCAAAATAATAAAAATAAAATTGTGGCTGCAAATATAATTCAAGAAGCAGAAGCAGAAGCCAAAAATTTGAAAAAAGAAGCAATTTTAGAGGCTAAAGACGAAGTTTATAAACTAAAAACTGATTGTGATGCAGAATTAAAAGAAAGAAGAGCTGAAATTCAAAAATCCGAAAATCGTATTATGCAAAGAGAAGATTTCATTAATATGAAAGAAGAAGCTCTTGAAAAGAAAAGTGAAAGTTTAGATAATGCAAGAAATGAGTTAAAAGTTAAAGAAGAGCAAGTTCAAAAGAAGATTGATGAACAAAATAAGATCACAGAGAAAATGACAAGTGAGCTTGAAAGAATTTCAAAACTTTCTAAAGAAGAAGCTAAGAAAGAATTGGTTTCTAAATTAGAAGAAGATGCTAAAAAAGATGCTGCTATATTAGTAAGAAATATTGAAGAAAACGCTAAAGAAGAAGCAAATAAAAAAGCTAAAGAAATTCTTACATTAGCTATTCAAAAAACTGCTGTTGACCATACTAGTGAAGTTACAGTATCTTCAGTGGCACTACCTAATGAAGAAATAAAAGGTAGAATAATCGGTAGAGAAGGTAGAAATATAAGAGCATTAGAAAATGCTACTGGTGTGGATTTAATTATTGATGATACTCCTGAAGCTGTAGTTTTAAGTAGTTTTGATCCAGTAAGAAGGGAAATCGCTAGAATATCGTTAGAAAAACTTATTCTTGATGGTAGAATTCATCCAGCAAGAATTGAAGAAATGGTTGAGAAGGTTACTAAAGATATCGAACAATCAATTAAAGAAGAAGGTGAGGCTGCGGTATTTGATGCAGGTATTCACGGTATGCACCCAGAATTAATAAAAATTCTTGGCAGATTAAAATATAGAACAAGTTATGGTCAAAATTGTTTGAAACATTCTTTGGAAGTTTCATATTTAGCAGGTATGTTAGCTGCTGAAGTTGGTGCAAATGAAAAGATCGCAAGAAGAGGTGGTTTACTTCACGATATAGGTAAGGCAATTGACCACGAAACTGAAGGAACTCATATTTCAATTGGTGTTGAGTTAGCTACTAAATATAAAGAAAGCAAAGAGGTAATTCATTGTATTGCAGCTCATCACGGTGGAGTAGAATTTGAATCCTTAGAAGCAATTCTTGTTCAAGTTGCAGATGCTATTAGTTCTTCACGGCCAGGTGCTAGAAGAGAATCTTTGGAAAACTATATTAAGAGATTGCAACAATTAGAAGAAATTGCAAACGGATTCAAAGGTGTTGAAACAAGTTTTGCAATTCAAGCCGGTAGAGAGGTTAGAATAATTGTAAAACCTAATGAAGTTAGTGATGAACAAGCATTATTCTTAGCAAAAGATATTGCAAATAAGATTGAAAAAGAAATGGAATATCCAGGTCAAATAAAGGTTAATGTTATCAGAGAAACTAGAAGTGTTGACTACGCAAAATAATTTTTAAGTTGATAAAAAAATAAGCCTATGTTATAGCAAACTTATATAAAGTTACTATAATGTAAGGCTTATTTTTTGTTAAATTAATTAAATTGTATATAATAAAAAAAATTTGGCAGGGGAGAGAGGACTCGAACCCCCAACCTACGGTTTTGGAGACCGCTACTCTACCATTGAGCCACTCCCCTAAGTA
>CAKVMJ010000033.1 GCA_934772445.1 uncultured Clostridia bacterium | reverse complement strand
GTATCGCCATCTGGCACTGGGAACACATTTAGTGAATCCACCAACTTTTTGTTATCTTCTAAAATCTTAGCACTTCCATTTATCATTTTTCTGAATAAAGTGCTATTAATACTTTTTAGCATTTGAATACTCCCCTTAAAAAACAGTGTTAAAAGACATAACGAGCCTAAACTCGAACACTTACTATATTTATATTAACTGAATCAACAATCATACCTGTAAACTTTTCAATACCATATTTCACAGCACTTTTTAAATTTTCAGTAACGGTTGTGATGGAAATTCCATATTTTAGGATAACATACAAATCTATGAAAATTCTATTTTCTTTAGTTAAAACCTTAACACCCTTAGATAGATTTTTATGCCTAGACCTTGGGGACAACTTAGATTTCTTAAAGCCAACCAAATCAATAATGCCATAACAATCCAAAGCAATTTGACCTGTTGCGCAAGCGATTGCATCATCACTAATAGTTATATTGCCATAAGCATTTTTTGTATTAACTGCCATCTAACTCCTCCCAAATTTCTCACCTATAACAATATGTATTATATATTATGTTGATACATTTTGCAACCTATTTTTTAAAAGTTAATGAAAAAATATATGTTTATTTAAAAAAATATTGCGAAACTTCTTGCATAAAGCAGTTTTATTTGGTATAATCTGTTGCGAGTTAAAAGAAAAAAATACCGAAAGGAGAAAACTGTAATGGCAAAAGAATGTTATATATGCGGAAAATCTAGAGTTGCAGGTAACCAAGTAAGCCACTCTCATATCGCAACAAAAAGAACTTGGGGTGCTAACCTTCAAAAGAAACCAGTTGATGTTGATGGCAAACTTTCAAACGAATATATCTGTACTCGTTGTCTAAAAACTATCAAGAAAAATTCAGATAAATAGTTTTTAATATTTAAACTTATGGCTCCCATAAGTTTTTTTATTTTTTGAAGATTTCAATTTAAAAGATGAAAAGCTAATCTTTATTTGAATATATATAGGCAAAAAACAAGAGCAATTAATGCTCTTGTTTTTTGTTATATTAATTTGGATTTTATATATTTATAGTGCATTGAATTGCTCACGAGTTGTACTCCAAGTAACATTTAATGGATCAGAACGATCAGTACGACAATTCCAATATTCTGACCAACCGCTTGGTTTGCTATCTACTTCACAATAAATTTGAAGACTAGAAGAACAATAGAAAAATGGAGAACAAACATCAGATTGACTACTGGAAATTGTTACAATGGATTTTGGAATAAATATTTTACTTAATCCAATACAACTTTGAAATGCACGATTTCCTATACTTGTTACACTATCTGGGATTTCAATACTTGTTAGATTATCATAATAAGCAAATGCTTCATCCCCTATACTTATTACAGTATTAGGAATTACAGTATTTACACAACCTGCAATTAATGTATTACTTGATGTTTCTATTATCGCATTGCAATTGTTCCTACTATCATATTTAGTATTTCCACTTGCAACTTTTATACTAGTTAATCCACTACAACCCGAAAATGCTCCCCCTCCTATAGAAACAACACTACTTGGTACTTCTATACTTGTTAGTGCACAGGCTGTAAAAGCAGAAGAACCAATTGTTTTCACACCATTTCCTATAGTTAAATTGTTTAATGCAATACATCCGTAAAAAGCAGAATATCCTATACTTGTTACACTATCTGGTATTACTACACTTTTTAATTCATAACATTCTGTAAACGCGGAAGGCCCTATACTAGTTACACCATCTGATATTACAATATTTGTTAATCCATCACAATACGCAAAAGCAAAACTTTTTATCGTTGTCACGCTACTTGGTATTTCCATACTGGTTAATGCTCCACATTCATGAAATGCATAATTTTCTATATTGGTTACACTATTTGGTATTGTTACATTTTTTAATTCACTACAACCATAAAATGCAAAATTTGCGATTGTGGTAATACTGCTAGGTAAGATTACGCTAGTTATATTTGCACTTTTTTTAAATGCTGGGGTTACATTTGAGCTAGGAAAACCACTTACTGGTTTACCATTATACATATTAGGAATTACAACTTCCCCACTAACAGATGTATTACTCTCAGCTTCAACTAAATATGAATTGCCATCATCTGAAAGAGTGAATTTTAAGCCCGCAATTGAAGCTGTTTTGGAATATAATGTTAAATTTGTTTTTTTAGATATTACTTCATTTAAAGTTTCTTCTGATACAACCTTTGTCAATTTACTATCATAAAACCAACCACTAATATAATTGCCATTTTGCAATGTTTCAAGATAACTTCTAACTGTTTGACCAACTACAGTTTCTGAACTAACACTAGTTGCAACTCCATCAACATTTGTTGAGATTGTTCCTTCAGCAACAGATGTACCAGAACCAACATTAAATAAGAATACAACGCTTGCATCAAATTTTGTGTCGATACTTGTATCGGCATTAATATCGCCTGTTCCACCACTTGCTAGAGATAAAACAACCGAATATTCAAAAGTTTGATTTTGAGCTAAATTGTATCCTGCTGAACCTAAAACATCATTCAATGTGCTAGTTCCAGCAACATTTGAAGCTAATTCAACCTTTGGTTTGTGGTCTGCACCACTAGTTCCGCTTTCATCAGCCTTTGCTGGAGTTTTGGTAACCTTAATATTTAGGTTGTTTGCGCCAAGATTTTTAACATAATATTTGAATGTTATCGCACCCGGATTATTAACACCATCATCTAGCTTATCTGTAAAATTACAGCTTAAGTCGCCAATAATTTGTGCTTCCACATTTGTTGTGGTTGGTAACACAGTTTTCTTTTCAATAGAACTTTCTTTGTCACCACCAGTTGACTCTGCCCAAAATTCAAAATTAACTCCTGCTTGTGCCACCCAAGAAACATTCGCATTGATGATTGCACCACCAAGTGTGGCAGCATAAATCGCAACAAGCATTGAAGTTAGAACCAAAGCAATAGCCATAACCGTGGTTATGATTTTCGTACTTTTTCTCATTTTTCTATTCCTTTTATTATTATCTTTTGTAATTTATTTATAAAAATTCAGAAAGAAATTAGATAAATATTTTATAATTTTTCTAATTTTCTCATATTATAATACACCTATTTAATTTTATTTTCCAAATAAAAAGTATTAGAAATTTTTAAAATTTTTATTATTTTTGATATAATTTTTTATAAAAAAAATCTTAATCATTAAAATTAAGACTTTTTAGAATTTTTCTATTTAAAAACATAAATCAGTGATATTAATATCAATAAAATTATTTTTTCTTAATCACACTTAAAGAAAAGTTTAAACAATGGTTTTAACCATTTCGGACACTTAAAACAATAAATTCTCATCTCTTTCTCCCCTTATATTTATTATTATGAAAATAAATATAAAAAGTTTAAAGATTATTTACAAAGTATTCTATTTAATTCTTTTTCTAGTTCTTCCATAGATTTTTTCTTATAGTTTGGGAAAAACTTATTCAAAGAACTTCCCTTAGGAGAAGTGTTTTCAATAGTTTTTATAAAAGATTGTTTATCCTCGCTATTATATAAGGCTGAACCAACAACTGCTAAATCTGTACCATAATCCACAATTTTTTGAATGTTATCTAAATTTACTCCGCCATCAATTTCAATCTTAAACTTAAATTTATTCTTTTCTCTGATTAAGTTTAGAACTTGAACCTTTTCTAGTGCTTCTGGTATAAACTTTTGTCCGCTCTTTCCCGGTTCAACGCTCATAATTAAAACTAAATCCACAAGCGGAAGATAATTTATTATTGCAGAAATATGAGTTGATGGTTTTATGCTAATTCCAACAAGTTTATTTTTATCGTGGATTTTACTTATTGCCTTTAGGAAATCTTGCTTATTTTCAAAAGCCTCATAATGAATAGTGATATAATTTAATCCTATATTCAAATATTCATTAAGTTTTTCCAAAGGTTCTTTTACCATTAAATGTGCTTCCAACTGCATAAGAGTGTTTTGTTTAATCTGTTTTATAATAATTGGTTGCATACATTTATTTTCGACAAATTCTCCATCCATTACATCTATATGCAACATCTCCACGCCCATATTTTGCAATTGTTTTACATATCTAACAATATCTCTTTCTGGACAAGGATTTGTGCTTGGACATACCTTAATCATATCTTTTCTCCCATTTTTCTTTAAGTTTATGATATCTATCACTATACCTAAAATATCTACTAGTATCTATAAGTTTATTTTCAACTGCGCTTAAAACTCCACAAGCTTTAGCATCGCAATTTAGATGAGTACAATCCTTAAACCTACATTTTTCATTGTATGGAATAAAATCTAAATAATAATCCTTCAATTCTGATGGCGTTACATTTGTAACTTCTAGCATACTAAATCCCGGCGTATCCGCAATACGAACACCATCTTCACTTACAAATATCTCATTTAATCTTGTTGTATGCCTACCCCTATTAGATTTTTCTCCAAGTTCACCAACTTCTTGGTTTAACCCTAAGAGTGCATTTATAAGCGTGCTTTTACCAACAGCACTCTGACCTGCCAATACAGATAACTTACCCTTTAATAGTTCTCTTAATTTATCTATATTTTCGCCCGTTTTAGCGGAAACTGGGATTATATGCTCACACATCTTTTTATATTGAAATTCAACACACTCCACAAAATCCTCTTTAATTGTATCAAGCTTTGAAATAACAATTATAGGCATAATATTCATTTGCATACAATTAATAAGCAAACCATCAACCAAACTAAAATCTGGAATTGGTTTTATTGTTAAAACAATCATTAAAATATCAACATTAGAAACATAAGGTCTTAACAAGCAATTCTCTCTTGGTTTTATACCCTTAACAATAATTGAACCATCTTTATTAGGATTAAAATCAAAATTTACATAATCCCCAACGCATATTTTAGCATCTCTCCTCAAATTGCCTCTAAGACTACATTTATAAAACTTACCATTTTCTTCTGCTGTTACGCTACCGCTTAATATTTTAGTTATTTGCATTTTTAAACCCAACCATATTATTTTCTTTTTGCTTTTGAATTAATATTTCCAGATTTCAAACCATTCTTTAGTAGTTTTCTTTCCATTCTCTTTCCATTCGTTTCCTTACTCTTTGAAACAAATTTCTTATCTAATGGCTTTTTATCTTTTTCCACTTTTTTAACGCTTTCTCTAGGCTTATTTGCTTTAATGTGAGTTTTATATCCATTTGCTTGTTCTTTTAATTCTCTATTTCTAAGCTGACCACAAGCTCCCTCAACATCATCACCCATAGTACGCCTTAATGTGGCACTAACCTGCAAACGATTTAACATATTTAAAAATTCTTCACAACTCTCTAGAGTTGGAGATTTTAAGTTTCTACCCTCAACCTCGTTTAGCTTTATTAAGTTTATATGACAAGGAATATCTTTAACAAGTTCGGCAAGTTGGCGAGCGTGAGTTGGTTTATTATTAACTCCATCAATTAAAGTATATTCAAATATAATTCTTCTATTTGTAAGCGTGTTATAATGCTTTGCAGCCTCCAAAACTTGAGCAATTGAATAACTTTTTGCGATTGGCATAATTTCTCTTCTAACGGTATCATTTGGTGCGTGAAGAGATATAGATAATGTAACATTCATTCCAGAATCTGCTAATTCCTCTATCTTTGATGGAATACCACAAGTTGAAACTGAAATATTTCTAACGCTGAAATTGAACCCATTTTCATCTGTTAATGCTTTTAAAAACTTAATAACATTTGTAAAGTTATCTAAAGGTTCACCACTCCCCATCAAAACTATATTTGTTATCTTTCTATCCTTGAAGTTACCGCCTAAATATTTATTAACCGCCACCACTTGTCCAAGCATTTCGCCAACAGATAAATTTCTAACAAATCCATTTAGGCTACTAGCACAAAACTTACAATTCATTTTACAACCAACTTGCGTTGAAACACAAATCGTGTTGCCAAACTTATATTTCATCAAAACGCCTTCTATTATATCGTTTTCGATTTTATATAGGAATTTAACAGTTTTATCCTTGCTCTTTTTTTCTTTATATATCTTAACTGGTTGCAAAACTATATTATTTTCTTTCAAACGATTTAATAGTTCTTTTGGAAGATTAATTTTATCTTCATAATCTTTTCCAGATAACATTGCTTGATAAAGCTGAGTGGCTCTAAATTTAGGTTCGCCATAAGATGCTAATATTTCTTCAAGCTCTTTTATATTATAATCTAATAGTTTAGTCATTTCTCTTTAATCTCCCTATAAAAAATCCTTCTGTTTCGCTTATATTTGGCAAAAACAACGCTGTGTTATCTTCATCAACTATTTTAACGCCATAAGTTTCCACTGGTATTGTTTTATATTCTTTATTTTCCTCTAAAAATTTATCTATTATGTTTATATTCTCATCTTTTAGGATTGAACAAGTGCTATAAACTAAAATTCCGCCTTTTTTAACATACTTGCTTGCGGTTGACAAAATTTTATATTGCAACTTAGATAATTCCTTTAAATTTTCTTCTTTTCTATTTAATAAAACATCTGGTTTCTTACCCACAACACCTATATTTGAACAAGGCACATCGCACAACACATAATCAAATTTATCCACCCAATCACTTTTAAGCTTACTTGCATCGTTTAAAACTGGGGTTATATTCTTTATTCCATACCTACTTGCATATTGTTCAACGAGTTTTATTCTATGTGCATAAACATCAGCTGAAATTATATTTGCGTAAGGATTATTTTGTGCTATCAACACGCTTTTTCCTCCCGGTGCAGAACATAAATCCAAAATATTAACGGCTTTATTTATGCAAAGATTATTAGCTGTTATAATACTTGGCAAACCTTGAACAATATAATAGTTTTCCAATTCTTTATAATCTAGCAACTTTTCATAATCCACATAAAATAAATTACTTAACGCACTTTCTTTAAATTCTATATTTTTATCTTTTAAATATTTCTTGAAATCTTCAATTGTTATCTTATCCTCTAAAACACGAATATGAGTTAGAGTGGTAAGTTTTTTTGCTAACAATTCTTCAGTTAAATCTTCTTTATAATCTTTCAATAAGCTTCTAACAAGCCAAACTGGATAGCTATATTTAATGCTTAAATATGCAACAATATCCTTATTTTTATCTGGCAATTCAACTGGAGTTTTTAAAATATTTTTAAGTGTGGCATTAACAAATCCGCCTGCAAATTTATTTTCATATTTTTTTGTTAGGTTTACAAGTTCGTTTACCAAAGCAAAATTTGGAATACTATTAATATTCTCTTTTGCAAACGCACCTATTTTTAAGATTATATTAATGCTTTCATCTGCCTTTTTTGTTACAAATTTAGATATAACATAATCTAAATAAATATCATTTTCTATAACGCCATAAACAATCTTTGTTATAAGCCCTGTGTTGATTTCATTTTTATGTAGTTTTATTACCTTATTTAGTTCTATTCCAGCATACGCTTTTTCTATATATACTTTCTTTAGAACCAAATAACTATAATACAATTCTTTATTCATTTATTATTTTTCCTATCTCTAGTTTTTTACCATTTAAGAAACTTTTTATATCCATTCTCTTACTATTTGGTGCTTGGATTTCCAAAACTGAAAAGTAACCATCATTGCATTTAATAAACAATCCCATTTTTGCTTTAGATAGAGCAATTTCGCCCATTTTTAAAGATGAATAATCCACACCAAAATTATCTAAATAAGATTTATCAAAAGCCTTTGCTTTATAAACCTTATAAACATTTTCATCTAGTTTAAAATAAGCAATTGGTGATGGATTTAATCCTCTAACTAGATTAACCAAATCTTGTGCATCTTTTGAAAAATCTAACAAGCCAAAATCGCTTTTAAACATCTTACAAACTGTTGCTTTTTCGTTATCTTGAGCCACATATTTAATACTCTTATCTTCAAGTTGTTTTAATGCTTTTATAATACATTCAGCACCCAAATAAGATAATCTTTCAAAAAGTTCACCAGCAGTTTCATCTTCTTTTATTTCTAATTCTTTTTGCAAAATCACTGGACCATCATCAACGCCAACATCACTTTTTAAAATTGTGATACCTGTAACTTTTTCGCCATTTATAATCGACCATTGAATGGGACTTGCTCCCCTATACTTAGGAAGCAAACTTCCGTGAACATTAAAAACACCATTTGGAGTTAGCTCCAAAACTTCCTTGCTTAGTATTTGACCATAAGCACAAGTAACCATAATATCGGCATTTAATTTTTTTAGAGGTTCAACACCATCTTTTCTAATTTTTCCAAATTGAAATACCTCAAGTCCTAATTCCAATGCTTTTTGTTTTACTGGACTAGGAGTAAGTTTTCCGCTTCTTCCTGTTGGCTTATCTGGTTGAGTTACAACGCCAACCACCTCATATTCTTTATTAATTGCTTCCAAAGAAGGAATTGCAAATTCTGGAGTTCCTAAAAATATAACCTTCATATTACCTTCCTTTCTTTTTATCTCTAACATAAACTTCTTTCATAATATCTGTGAAAAGAATACCTTTTAAATGGTCAGTTTCGTGGCATATTGCCCTTGCTAACCAATCTTTAGCTGAAACCGTATATTCATTACCATATCTATCAAAAGCCTTTACAGTAACCTTTTTAGGTCTTTCAACATATCCTTGAATACCTTTAACGCTTAAGCAACCTTCAACATCAACCCAAGTATCTTCACTTCTCTCTATAATCTCTGGATTAACTAATTCTAATTTAATATTATTAATATCCACAATACAAACTTGCCTTAAAATACCAACTTGAGGTCCTGCAATACCAGCACCGTGGTTAGCCTTCATTGTTTGATACATATCATCTAAAAGTTCCCACAAATTTTCATCAAAATTATTAACGGGTTTTGTTTGTTTTCTTAAAATTGGATCGCCAGATTGAACCACATTTCTAATAGCCATTTTTTCTCCTTTAAAATCTTAAAATATCCATTTTTTCTCTATTTTTCATTATATCACATATTTGCAAAATATAAAAGTATTATTTAACTTAAATGTTGAGGATTTGTTTCTATAAATATTTGCAAATTTTTAGATTGAACATCTTCCACCATTTTAAATATTTCATCTATTATTTTCCTTGAGTTTTCTGCAGAAAACCTAGTAACAATTTGAAACCTAAATTTATCTTTTATTTTATTAATTGGTGCTTTCATTGCCTCTAAGAAATAAAAATCTTCTTTTCTTTTCATTCTAAATTCTTTCATTTTAATGAAAAGTTCGTGAGTTTTATCTCTTGCTATATCTTCTTTTTCACTAGTTACAAGTATTCTCAAAACCTTAGAAAATGGTGGAAATAATGTGGTTTCTCTTAAGTTTATTTCTTTTTCATAAAACCTCTTAAAATCATAGTTTGCCACCAAATTATAAACGAAATGTTTTGGAAAATATGTTTGCAACACAACTTTTCCCTCAATCTCACTTCTTCCTGCTCTGCCCGCCACTTGTGTGATTAATTGAAAGGTTCGTTCGTTCGCTCTATAATCATTAAAGAACAAACTTAAATCCGCATCTAAAATCCCAACCAAACTAACTTCTGGAAAATCGTGACCCTTTGCCACCATTTGTGTACCAACTAAAATTGCTGGTTTAGTTTTGCCAAACTCACCTAAAATTTTAGCGTGGGCATCTTTTGTTGATGTGGTATCGTTATCCATTCTAAAAATTGGAACATCTTTAAAATATTCTTTTAAATCTGCGCATACTTTTTGCGTACCTGCATTACCAAGTTTTATCTCCTCACTTCCACATTCTGGGCATCGAGTTATAACTCTATATCTTTTACCACAATAATGACATTTTAATTCGTTATCATCTTTATGATAAACGAGCGAAACATCACAACTCTCACATTTTGGAATATAACCACATTCTCTACACATTAAAAATGTGGAAAATCCTCTTCTGTTTATAAATAAAATCGCCTGTTGTTTGCGTTCAATTGTTGCACTTAATTGTGCAAGCAATTTCTCAGAAAATGGCGTTTTATTACCACCTCTAAATTCCGCACACATATCCACAATTTCAATCTTTGGCATTTCTTTTTGATTTGCTCTAGTTGGCAATTCCAAAAGTTCGTATTCGCCATTTTTAGCCTTATAATATGTATCCAAATTAGGTGTTGCACTACCAAGCACCAACGGGCAATCATTTGCCTTACTCCTAAATTCCGCCACTTCGTGCGTGTAATATCTTGGGTTGCTATCACTTAAATACGAACTATCGTGTTCCTCATCAATTATTATAACACCAAGATTTTTTATTGGAGCAAAAACTGCACTTCTTGGTCCGATTACAATTTTTGCTTCTTCGTTATAAATCCTATACCATTCATCAAAACGCTCACCCATACTAAGTTTGCTATGCAACACCGCAACATCATCTCCAAATCTGCCTTTAAAAAGCCCAACAACCTGCGGTGTTAGAGAAATTTCAGGCACAAGCATTATCGCCGTTTTACCCCTATTTAAAACGGTTTTTATAATATGCATATAAACTTCTGTTTTACCACTACCTGTAACGCCGTGAAGAAGGAAAGTTTTTGCATTTGCATTCAAAACTGCATTAACTGCGTTATCTTGATAAGGTGTTAAAACTATCTCTTTTGAAACTTTAGCATCAATCTCAACTTGCCTTTTTTTCTTTTTTAAGTTTTCTATCAAAACACCCTCGTTTACCATTTTTGAAATGCAAGCATTGGTAAACATTTTATTTAACAAAGATAATTTTTCTTCGCCTTTAGATTTTAGATATTCAATAACTTTAGGCGGATTTTTACTATTTTTATTTAAGCTTGAAATAAAAGAAATAATCTTTTCATCATCTGCAAGTTTATACCATTTTTCTATTAATTCTTTAACTTTTCCGCCTCTTATTTGCGATGGTACAACTAGCCTTATAATATCAACATATCTTAGATGATAAAGATCCTTCATATAAGCGATTAAATCCATAAGTTCTGGCAAAATAATAGGATTCTCAGGAAACCTTTTTAAAACCGCTTTTAACTTTTCTACTGGATAATCTGAATTATCTTTAATAGAAATTACAAAACCTTCAATTTCTCGTTTGCCAAAAGGAACAAGGATTCTATCTCCTCGCTCCAACGCCATATCTTCTGGAATTAGATAATCAAATATTCTATCCACTTCACTATTTAAAACATCAACAATAACTTCTGCAATCATACTCTCATTTTACCATAAAAATATAATAAATCAATTTGAATTTATTTAATTTTTTTCAATCTATAAATAAAAAAAGAAAACCCAAATAAATTGGGTTTAATTTTCTTCATCTGAACTTTCTGCTACAACTTTACCAGCATAAACTTCATTTATTGCCACTGTTACTTGTGGGCTTGGTAATGGTTGAAATTCACCTTCTGGTCTGCGTTGTAAAAATTTAGCTCTTTTTCCTACAATTACTGCAAGATTATATTGATTGCCAACTTTTTTTATAAGGGCATCTATTGGTGGTTCAATTAACATAATAAGTACTCCAATTTTTTAATATCTACTATTATATAACCAATTCGTTAATTTGTAAACGGTTTACGCTAAAAAAGTTAATTCTTTTTACTAAATATTTTTAATAAGCTAATCAATAATCTAATTATTTCATAGATTATTTGAATTATTAATTGCACATATTCTGCCACATACGATGTCATATAAGCATTATAAATTTTTTGAATATAGCCTCTTTCTTCTTCTGTTAGGAAATTAGTTTCATTCATCATTTGCATTGAAACATTATTTGCGTTTTTCTCGTTCTTAATTGCTTTTTTCATTACAACTACAGCAAAGATCATAAAACCTATAGAAACTAGTGCAAATACAATTGAGATTATTCCACTCATTCCCATTAAGAAATAATCCAACAACACTCCAACAATTACTAGCGGAATAAATAAAATAGGGATCCAAAAGATAACTGGTTTTAACTTAGAAACTAATTTATAATCCTTATCACCATTTTTATCTAACACCGCTGCTCCAACTTTTTGCGTTGAAACACCAACTGCTGTGATACTATTTTTATCCATGAT
>CAKVMJ010000032.1 GCA_934772445.1 uncultured Clostridia bacterium | reverse complement strand
TATAATGAAAACTTTAATGGCAAAGAAAGAAACTGTAACTAGAGAATGGTTATTAGTTGATGCTGCTGGACTACCTCTTGGTAGAGTTGCTAGTCAAGTTGCTTCAATCCTTAGAGGAAAGAATAAACCTATCTATACTCCTCATGTTGATACAGGAGATTATGTTATAGTTATTAATACAGATAAAATGATTTTAACAGGTAATAAAGGAGTACAAAAGAAATATCGTCGTTACTCTGGTTACCCAGGCGGATTAAAAGAATTTGATTACAAAACTTTAATGGCAACTAAAAGCGATTTCGTTTTAGAAAAAGCAGTTAAAGGTATGTTACCAAAGAACTCACTTGGAAAAGATATGGCAAGTAAGTTGAAAGTTTATAAGGGTTCTGAACATCCACACGAAGCTCAAAAACCTAGACAAATATCTATTAAAGGAGATGTTAAATAATGGCAGAAGAGAAAGTAGTTAAGAAATCAACTAAGAAAGTTCCTGCAAATAAAGCAGTTGTTTATTCTGCAACTGGTAGAAGAAAACAATCTATTGCAAGAGTTAGAATTATGCCTAATGGTAAAGGTATATTTGAAATTAACGGAAAACACATTGATGAATATTTCCCTCTTGGAACTTTAAAACTTGTTGCTAAACAATCTTTAGAATTAGTTCAAGCTAGTGATAAATTTGATGTTTATGTTAATGTACACGGTGGTGGTTTAACTGGTCAAGCTGGTGCAATCCGTCACGCAATCTCAAGAGCTTTAGTTAAAGCTGATGAAACAACTAAACCAGAAATTAAATCTGCAGGCTTCTTAACAAGAGATGCAAGAGTTAAAGAAAGAAAGAAATATGGTTTGAAAAAAGCAAGAAAAGCTCCACAATTCAGAAAGAGATAGTAAAAAATTTCCCAAATGGGAAATTTTTTTTTGCTTTTCCTATTGCTATTTACTGATTTTTTTGATAGACTTACATAATTTAATTAAGTAGGGGGATAAAAATGGAAAAAACAGAAGCTAAATATTCTAAAAATTTATATAAAGTATTTCCATATTATAAAAAGTATAAAAAATTATGGGCGCTTGAAATAACAACTCTTATTTTGCTTTCAGTTGTTGGTATTTCTACGCCAATTATTTCTGCTAATTTCTTGGCAAGCCTTTCAACTTTAGATTTTACAATGGCAGTTACATTGATTATTTACTCAGTTGTTATTAATTGTATAAATCCGTTGATTAGTTATGTTAATGCTTATGTTTATGTTAAAGTTGCGTTTAAAGTTGAGCAAGATATAAGATATGATCTTATAAATGCTATCACAACAACTGAAATGAGCAAATGTGATGAAACAAATAATGGTATTTTTATAGAAAGAATTAATAGTGATGTTGGAAGATGCTCTGATGCATTGCTTGATGTTTTCAATACTGTTTTGGAAATTATTTCAAACACGGCATTCTTTATCTATATTGCATTCTTAAATATCTGGTTTTTCTTAATATTGCTTGGCTATGTTGTAGTATGTTTTGTTTTTGATAACGAGAAAGAGAAAAAATGGTGGAAAGATTGGAAAAAGATTAAAGATTTAAGAGAGATTTCCACTGGTGCTTATGGTGAACAAGTTAGAGCATTAAGAGATATTAAAAGCTTAAATATTAGAAAAAATACTATTGCAGATAGTGATAGAAAAATTGAAAAAACATTAAATGAATCATTAAAAGCAAGAAAAACAAGGCGTAATTTTATATTGGTTAGAGATATTGTTTCAATGCTTTTCCTAACTGGATTTTTACTACTAGGTATATTCTTTATAAAAACTGAAGTTGTAACATTATCTGCATTCTTAATTGTTTATTCATATTCTGGTAATGCAAAAAATTTGGCAAGACACTTAGCTTCAATTAAGGAATATATCACACAAGGTGAAATTTGTGCTTATAGAGTATTTGAAGTTATAGAGAAATATCCTAAAGAAAAGTTTGGGGATAAAGATGTTGAGGCTAAAGTTGGCGAACTTGTATTTGATAATGTAAGCTTTGGATATGTTGAAGATAAGGAAGTTTTGCATAATGTTTCAATCAAATTTGAAGCAAATAAAACCACAGCTATTGTTGGTAGAAGTGGTTGTGGAAAAAGTACTATTTTATCATTATCAAATAAATTATATTCATTAAAAGAAAATTGTGGAACTATCACAATTGATGGCGAAAACATTAATGAATTAACAGAAAAATCATTGAGAAATTCTATCTCAACAGTTACTCAAACTCCATATATTTTCAATGCAACAATTAGAGAAAATATGCAATATATAAAACCAGATGTAACTGATGAGGAGATTATAAAAACGCTTAAAAAAGCACAAATTTATGATTTTGTTAAAGCGTTGCCGGAGGGCTTGGATTCAAAAGTTGGTGAAAATGGTGTTATGCTTTCAGGTGGACAAAAGCAAAGATTTGCCATTGCAAGAATTTTATTGAAAAATCCTAAAATTATTATTTTAGATGAAGCAACAAGTGCGCTTGATAATGAAAATCAAGAAAAGATAGTTGAAGTGGTTGATAATTTAAAGAATGACCATACAATTATCGTTGTTGCACATAGATTGTCCACAATTGTTGATGCAGATAAAATTGTGGTTATTGATAGCGGAAATGTTGTTGGTGAGGGTAGTCATAAATATTTGATGAGAAATTGTCCACTTTATAAAGCATTATATAATAAGGAAGAGAAATCTCAACAATTAGAAGATGCTATTATAGAAACTAGCGAAGAGGTTTCAAAATAGGGAAGAAAAATAAAAAGAGCGATATGCTCTTTTTTATTTATAATAATCTTCAAAAAGGTCGTTGGGTGTGCATTCAAGAATATCACATATCGCTTTTAAGTTATCAAATTTAATTGCTGATGTTTTATTATTAACAATGTTGTTAAAATTCTGATAACTTAGCCCTAATTGATTGTATAACCAATATTTTGTTTTACCTTTTTCTTTTAGAATATCTAGAATTCTTAATTTCATATATATCACCTACACATTATATTATTTGTACATAATATCTTATTAATTCTCTTGACATATAGACTTTTGCGTGATATAATGTGTACATTAGATATAGGAGGAAACAAAAATGTTTTGTAAAAATTGTGGAAAAGAAATAGATGATAACGCTTATGTGTGCTTGCATTGTGGTGCAAAAGTTGGTTCAGAATTATCAAATGGAATAGGTGTTAGCAAAGCAGGTAAATCAAAAGTTGCAGCAGGATTATTTGGTATTTTTTTAGGTGGCATTGGTGTCAATAACTTCTATCTTGGTAAAATTGGTTTGGGTGTGGCTGATATTTTATTTTCGTGGACATTCATTCCATCAATTATTAATTTTATTAGAGGTATTATTTATTTATGTGAAAGTGATGATAATTTTGAAAAGAGAGTTAGATGATAATTTTGAAAAGAGAGTTATTAGATAATGGTGGATTTATATATCATTGCATTAGAAAAAAGTGTTTGTAATTTACAAACACTTTTTTGCTATTTAATTCCTCTCATCGGTGATAATAAATTTAGTACCTTGTGATTGAGATAGAAGCAAATCTCTTAGAAAGTATGGTTCTAATTTAAAAGCTCTTGCATCATCTAATCCAAACCATTCAAAGTTTTGTTCTTTTATAACGCCTTTATCAACTTCAGTTATAGAAAACTTATCTTCTTTTGGTGCTGTTTCGGCTGAAAGTAGAAAATAATATGCTATTTCGTGATTTAATCTTTTCTTTCCATCAATAAATATATTTTCATTAACGCAAAGAAGTTTTTCAATTTTGGCATCAATTTTTATTTCTTCTTTTATTTCTCTTAAAACTGCTTTGTGTGATGGTTCGCCAATTTCAACATGTCCACCGGGAACATGATAAACATTTGAAGTGGAAGATTTATTAAATAAATATTTACCATCTCTTTCAATAAGCCCACAGACTCTAAACTTAAATTTTTCTTTTGAATTAACTATCCCTATATCTGTTGCCATAATTTCTCCTTTTATGATAAGAGTATAACAGAATAAAATCAAAGATTAAAGCGAATTGTTGAAATTTGTTTAATTTTGTAGAAATAATATGTTATTATATTTTTGTTATGAAAAAATTTGCAGTATTTTTTAGTTTAATTATTATTTTTTCATTATTTTTATGTGCTTGTGGAACACATAGTATTTCTTTTAAGTATGATATAATTAATGATTATGGTATTGGCGAAACTGTTGAATTAACTTCTTCCGATTTTGAATGTAAACAGAGTTTTAATTTAAATGAACTATCTTTTCAATCTTCAAATAAAGAAATTGCAACCACGAAAAATAATTATATTAAATGTTTAAATTCTGGCGAAACCGAAATTTCTTTGTTTTATAAAAATAAGTTTCAAGATAAAATTATTTTAAAGGTTCAAAAAGAACCTCAAAATCTAAACCACTTTTCAATTCCTAATACCAAGATAGAATTAGAAAAAGGTGAACAAATAACAATAAAAGATATTGTGAGTATTTCGCCAATTGAACTTAAGGATAGTATTGTTATAAAATCTTCAAATGAAGATATTGTAAGCGTTTTTAATGATAAGATATATGCTAGAAATAATGGAGAAGCAACTCTCACGGTTTTAATTCCAAAAAGTATTCAAAGTGCAAAATATATTGAAAAGCAAATTGATATTATGGTTAAGCAAAAACTTTATGTTCATAATTTTTCTTTCACTAATCTTGTAAATGATAAATTAATATTTTATCCAAATGAAAGTGGCAACTTAAAATTTGATGCAGATATTCCAGTTGGAGCAAATATAAATTTTTATTCAAACAATAATCTATTATCTTTAAGTTTAGATGGTTCATTTAATGTAGGAACAGATAAAGGTAAGGGTATAATTACAGCAAAATATAAAAACGGATTTGCAGATGAAAGTTATGCAGAAAAGAAAGTTAATTTTGAGATTGTTGATATAATCAAACCTAAAGTTACTATTTCCTTAGATAATATAGCTATAAAAGATTATGAATATGTAATGAATATTGAAACTAACGATAAAATGGATAATTTTATTTTAGGAAAAGATATTGCTATAAATGAAACAACAGAAAACTTAGATAATATTAATATTAAATTTAAGTTTGAAAAATCTGGAGCGAATAATTTGAAAGTGGAATATAAAAATATTTATTCCTATGAAACTAAGTTGATTGAAGTAATTAATGAAGATATTAAAGTTTTAGATGTTGAAAAATTCAATTTTGAATTTAATTGCAATGATATTGCTATAGAAACTCTAGACAAGTTATATTTAACTAAAAACAATTTCTATTCAAAAGATTATCCTAATGAATCGGATGTAGATGTTTATTATGAAGAAGAAAAATTGGATATAAATGTAGAAAATTTATCTTCAGATATTATTAAAGTTGAAGGGAATAAGATAAAACCTTTAAAAGAAGGTACTGCTAAAATAAATATAAAGATAGGCGACTTTGAAAAATTATTTACAATTTCAGTTTCAAATTTAAAAGCAACTAAGATTATTTACGAATGTGAAACTAAATTATTTTTAAATTCAGATAATGATAGAACTAATTTTACATATTTTTTAGATTTACCTAATGCAATTAATAATGAAATTCAAGTTTTAAACCAAACAGAAGATATTATTGAAATAATTAATGATAAAATTATTGCTAAAGCAGTTGGGATTGGTGTTATAACATTATCTTGTGGAGATGTAATCCAAGAAGTAAAGATAAATGTTGAATATGCAGTAACTAATTTTAATTTGGTGCTTGATGGCGGTACTATTCAAACTAATGAAATAATCCTAACAAAAGGCGAATCACATATTTTATCTATCGAGTTGAAAAGCGAAGATATAATATTAGAAGGTGAATACTTAATAGATTTTAATGAAGATGAAAGTTTGTTTGAGGTTGATAGCTTAAACTTTTATTCACATATATTTTTCAAACCAAAAACTGCAGGTGTTTTTAATATAAGAATTATTGAATGTAAACGAAATATTGAGTTAAATATTAAGTTGATTGTTGTTTAATAGATTGAGTACTTATGATAAATAAAAATATAAATAATAGATAAAATAAATATATGGTATTTATTTGACTTAATTTGTAAAAAATTTTATACTAATCTTGAGTAAAATATAACTTTGTAAGTTTAAAACTAAACAAGGTGGTTTAAAGAAAAATGGGAAAGAAAATAGCAAAATTTGTTGGAATTGGTATGCTGTGTGTGTTTGGCGTACTAGGAATAGGAATAGGCATATTTGCGTTAACTGGCGGTTTTGATCAAACGGTAGTTGTTTTAACTACGCTTTATTTTGATGAAACTTCGCAAAAATCCGATGGCTACATAATGAATATTCAAGATATTCGTACATCTGATGAGTTGGCATTATCCACAAAGAAATATATCGTTATTAGTGATGATTATTCTATAGAACTTGGTTGTTTGCCAGCAGATGCAACTAATAAAAATTTGGAAGTTACTGTTTCGCAAGTAACTCCAGCAATAGAAGTTGAGAAAACTACTAAAGTTGGTTCTGCATTTAATATTAAAGTTAAAAAAGATGCAAAAGGCAATAATATTGGTGGTTCTGCAAAATTATCTTTTAAATCTAATGGCGGTGTTAGTTGCGAACTTTATGTTATTGTTGATGTAATCTTAAATGATGCAGATATTAAGTTAGATGTTGGTTCTTTGCCTCAAATTCATAATCCGGGAAGTAGTGAGATTTTATCTTCAAATAGTTATGTCTTGGCAAGAAAAAATGGTTCTCAATCAATAACTTTAAGTAGTGATTTAGTTAATGCTTTCAAAATTAACCAATCTAATATTTCAAATAAAGATTTTACCGATAATTCTGTAGTAAAATTCTTTGATAAAAAGGTTTATGTTTATGCAGACCAGCCAGAAGTGGTTGAAGTGGTAAAAAATGCTACAGCACCTGTTACATACACAATCAATTTAAACTTAGAGAATGTTGATGGCTCGTATTTAAACTTATTTGTTAGAACTCATAGAAGTTACCAAATGCAACAAGATTTCGAAGCAGATGGATTGAACGCTTTTTATGATTTCTATGTAAATAAAAATTATCTTCCAGATTCTGAAGGGCATAATCAATTAAATACGGATAAATCGTTGAATTATTCCGAACTTATTACAAAATATAACAATTTCATTAATAAATATAAAGATGAAATTATTAAGGATAGAAGAGCTAGCGAATTTTTCACAAAGATTAATATTAGCCAAGACCCAGATTTGATTGTTTTATCTGAGAGTGGAGATTTATTCCTAACTCAAGTTTGGGAATCTTTGAAATATGTTTTTGTTAATTCAGATATTTCATTTTTCGTTAGTGATATAGATATTTCTTCTATGACTATAGGTTCTGAAACTATTGATATGAATGTTTTTGATATTCAATCATATACTCTTCAAGAATTAGCTGATAAATATATTTCTATTGAAAATGAAGATAGCACTGTGGCTATCTCTAAAGAAGAAAAATTGGCTTTGCTTAGCAATATGAAGGTTGGTGTTTATGTTATAGATACAACCGATGAAAATAAAGAGTTTAAACCAACAGATTCATTTGAATCTATAATGAAAGAAGCATATAATGTTGCAAAATTAGAGAATGGTAATGGTGTTTATTGTAATTTAACAAGTATTGAAAACCTTTATGCTAATAAAAATTTCTTAAATTACTATACTGATGCAAATAAATATTATTTAGAGGCTTTAGTTCCATCAAAATATGCAGATGGTGATAAAGTGTTTAAAATTTATTTAGCGTTCTCATTATCTATAACAAAATCCACAGGTGAGAATGTTATATTCTATGATTTCTTACCAGTTAATATAAATTATGAAAATGAGGTTTCTTATGAGCAAGGAACTCCAGCAAGCAATCTAACTTTTGAAAAAAATATGTGTGTAAACACATCTGAAAGAGTAAGTAATGTGTTTAATGGTGCTATAAATTCTCAAACTATCGAAATAAATATGAAACAAGTTTTGGGTAAAAATAATATTTATGGCGTTCCAAAGCTATTTATTGAAAAAACTTCAAACCAATATTCATATATAAATGATTTATCTGTAATGGTTGGCGATGAGGTAAAAAGTGTTGGTAAAAATGGTGATACAAATATTGCTTATAGCATAATTGATATAAAAGATTGTGGCATTAGAAGATTTGTTGAAATGAAAGGCTATAATGATAGTTATTATGTTTATAAGGGTGATGCTATTGAGGCATCAGCTTTGGAAGGATATGAAATACCTGTTTATAGCAAATATGAACAAACTGGCTTAAATGCAGATAAAGATGTTTATTATGCAACAATTGTTGGTAAAAACTCATTAAATGAGCATAATGTTAATTTCTTCTGGGCTTGCGTTTTAAGAGATGAAAATGGAAATCCTATTGATAGAGATGGTAATAGATTATTTAATGATAAAGGTCAAGCAATTGAAAATGGTGATTTTGGATTAGTTAAAGAAATTGCTGATTATGTTGTGGTTTATTCTTCATTAGATGCTAGTGGTACTGATTTAAGTTTTGGTGGTGCTGAAATTCAAGTAAGTTCTATTCTTGAGAATTTATATTTCTATTCAAACACAAGCGAAGATTTTATTTATGAAGAAAAAACTAGCGGTAAATTATATAAAGTACAAAGCGATGATTTATTCTTAAGAAATAATAGAACAGATGATGTTGATATTAATTTCACTAAGTTGAAATTGGTTGCAAAAGAAGAATATATAAAAGCATTAAAAATTTCTGGTTTCAAACTAGTAATGTTTAACAATGCAATTGTTCCATATTTTACTGCAGAAGAATACGAAAATTCTATAAATAATGGAATTGATATTTATGGAAACATTATTAATGGTTTAACAAAACTTGTAAATGAAGAGGTGTTTGAATTTAGAGCTGGTGATGAAACATTAGTTGAAGCCGAACTTATTGATGGTAATCCAGATGACTTAAAAGATGGAGACTTATTAAAAGTTAAGAATGGCGAAGGTTTCTATCTAAACTTAAACTTAAATGTATTTAGTCTTGATGATTCGAGCGAAAAATCCACTTGCGTTTTATCTTTAAATCCAAACTTATCTTATGATAAATATGGCATCATAAATGATGTGGTTACAATTGATATTGATAGCCCAGTTGTTAAAGATATTAGCACAATTATTAGAAGAGCTGGCGGTCAAGAAGGCTTGGAAGAAGTTGCTGGTAGTAGTTACAAAAAACAAATATTTATTAATGGTGCTTTATCAAGTTTAGCAAATGCTAAAGCAGGTGATATTGAGTATAATTATAATTATGATATAGATTTTGTTGGTGCTGGAAAAACTGAATCTAATGAAGTGTTCACATTCTATTCCGCAAAAGATGTTTATAAAGTTTGCTTTGAAATTTCATCTGAAAATTCAAATATGATTTTATTGAAAGAATATTATTTAAACACATTAAATAATGTTTTAGCACAACCAGATTTGAGCGATAATCTAGGTGAAAAAGGCGTAATTGAATATTACACAGATGCAAATAATAATCTAAATATTGAAAGGTTAAACGAATTAAATAATGCTATCGAAACTTTAAATCAAGGAAGGGTTAGCAAGTATATTAAATTCAATCCTAGATGTGATGAAAATATTATTGATTCAATTGTAAATAATGAAAATTATATAAATGAATATTTGAATGGATTAATTAAGAAAGTTGAAGAAATTGCTGATATAGAATTAAATATCACATCTATTGATGAATGTATTGATTTATTGCAAAATTATGGCATTTCAATTAAAGTTGATGAAAACACTGAGACTAAAAAGTATGAAGTTTTTGGCAGTGCGATAGGAGATACATCAATTTCTGATTTAGAAACAGCTATTGAAAGATTGAAAGAATATATTAATGCACACCCAAGATATGATGCTGATTTTATTGGTATTAGAACTGTGGTTAATGATATTTATTCTTATGATTTAGATTTACTTGTAGAGAGAGTAAATACAATTAGAGGATTAAGTCTATCTGCTAGCGATAGAATAACTGAGATTATAAAAGTATTAAAAGATAACTTTGTTTTGATTGATGACTCTTCTGATATGTTTGATATTATAAAAGTTATAAATGATGAAATTAAAATTTATAATGAAAACTTTGCAGAAGAATTAACAAACATTCCTAATCCTACAGTTATAGCAAATTATGCAAATTGCTTTGAAGAGGGTAGATATGATTTAGCCTCAAAAGAATTAATATTAAATGCTGATGGTACATTGCCTTTGAAATCTAGTATGAGTGATAATATCTTTATGGATTTAGGACTTCAATTTAGATTTTATCCCAAAACTAGCGGTGGCGTTCAAACTTATAGATATACAATTGAGAAAAAACACTTATTCTATATTAATTTCCAACCAGTTGATTTAGAGTTTAATAATGGCGTTGACACAATTGAATTAAATGCTGGTGAGAGCATTTCTATAGATGGTATTATAAATGCTATTGGCTTTGATGGCGGAAATGGTGGTAAAAACCATATAAAATATACTATTCTTCCATCGTTCCAAGATAAAATTCACTTTAAAAATGCCGAAAATCAAGCGATTTATTCAGTTTATGGAAATTCAGAATATCTAACTGTTTATGCAAATAGCTTAGTTGGAACAGACACAACTGTTCAAATTGAAGTAAGCTTGCCATACTCTGATAAAGATGGTAATCAAATCAAAAAATATATTAAGATTAATATTAAGCATAATATTGATGTAACAATAAATAATTCTAAAGTATTTATTGGTGCTATAAATACCGAAACTGTTAGAGAAATAGATTTATCTGATTATATTACATCTAATGAAGGCTTTAGTATTGAATATTCATTTGGTGGAAATGATTATGTTACAGTGGAAAACAATAAATTGCTTGTAAAATATCTAAATATGCAAATGGATATAAACTTAACTGTTAATATTAAAAATGGAGATGAGGTGGTTTATACATTTAAGCAAGCCATTTCAATTAATCCTTATCACAAAATCCTATTTAAAGATTATAATAATCTAAATGCGGATTTGGTTGAATATCAAGGTAATTATTATATTAAAACTCCATTACTAACTGGTACAGATTTGTATAAAAATAATTGGGTTCATATATATGAATTTAATGAAGAAACATTATCTTATGTGTTACTAGATGTTTCAACAAATTTAGATAAAATTAAATCTATAATAAACTTAACATTTAGAAATCAAAACTATTTAGATATTCCTGATATGGAAGTGTTTGGAGTTAATGTTTTAGCACAATTCTATGATTATATTAATGATAAATATGAAGATGGTGTTTTAACAAAAGAGGGTGTTGATGCAAGTATATTAAATAATGGCATTTTAAATATTCCTGATTTTGCTAAGAATATTGTAATTCCAATTAAAGTTAATATAAATGGCTATTATGGCGAAAGAGATAATATTTATATTTTTGTAAATGTTTTAGGAACTAAAAAATATATAAATAAAGATGGTAAGGGTAATGTTGATAATGTTGAAAACACTTATTCTCAAGCCTCTTATGATAGTAATGAAATAAAACAAGATTTCAAGTATTCTCAAGATGGTGAATTGAAAAACTTAAAATTGAAAGCAGGTCAAACTTATAATCTAGCTGAATACATTCAAGTTTTATTGAATACTGCAACAAATAGCAAGTATAATGAAAATACTCAATTAAGATTAACTTATAAATTGGGTAATGAACTTGCTGGTATTAGCCTAGATAATAAGGCTAATGAAGCAGATGAGGGCATTACAATAATGGTTGATGGAAGTGAAGTGGCAATTAATGATTATTTGAGAATTGATAGCTCAGCAACTGGTACAATAACATTAGTTTTAACAGGCTATGTTTTAACTAGTTCAAATGTTCCTATCACATATCAGGAAATCTTTGGTTATAATCCAACAATTACAATTGAGATTGAACCAAGCGTGTAGGGTAAAAAAACGAAAGGAAAGTTTGAAATCTCATCAAACTTTCCAAGTAGTTTAAGAATTATATTTAGTGGATTATAAATAAATAAAATAATAACTAAAAATTGTATTTATTTATTTTGAAATAATCAAACTATTTGATATAATTAAAAATAATAATATGGAGGAGAAAAAATGGAAGAAAAAGAGAACAGTACTGTTTTTGGTATGATGTTTAAATCAACCAGAAGAAGAAATGGTAACACTT
>CAKVMJ010000031.1 GCA_934772445.1 uncultured Clostridia bacterium | reverse complement strand
TTCAAATTTTTTTACTCAAAATCTGTGATTTTCAAAAAAATTTATAAAAAGCACAAAAAATTTAATCTATATATTTTCAAATTTAATCTATTTCACGCTAACCTTCAGTTTATATTTTTAATTACAGATTATATTACAAATTTTTATTTTAAATTCAACCGATTAATGAATTTTACTTTAGGAAAATTCAGAAAAGTTTAAGAAAAAAACGGCAAGTTTTTTTTGGAGAAAATGCAAAAATGATACCAAAAATCAATTATGAACAGGACAACTTAATCGCACTCGAACTCAATTTAAAAGAGGCTCGAGTCCTCTCCTATTTAGAGGATTTTATAAACTCAGGAAGAATGGCGCAAGAAAAAAGCTTCTCGAACGGAAAATATAGATTCTACTTAATCAAATATTCTAAAATTCTAAAAGACAATCCAATTTTAGATTTAAAAACCAAAAGAAGCTTAACTAAAATGTTTTCTAAATTTGAAGAAAAAGGACTTTTAATTAGACATAAAACATTAAATTCGAACGACTTGTTCATCGCGTTAAATCTGAGTCCATTATACAGTAACAATGCTGAAGAGCCTTCGAATTTTAAGCCAGGAAGAGATTCCAATCTTCAGAAATATATTAAAACAGATACAGCTCCGTTTAGTGAAATTGGATTCAACCATAAATTTTTTGTATATAAAAATACAAAGATTAAAGGCTCTGTTTTTGAGAAAATTAATTTGAGTTATTTCAACTTAGAATTTAAAAAACGGTTAAAATTGTTGGTATCTGATTTAGTTTATTCTTATCTGAAGAACCTTTATTTGGATACTTATAAGGATAAATACTTAAAGTTTTCATTTTCTCTTCTGAAATCCGTTGATTTAAAACTTCTGGAAGATAATAAGTTTTTTATAGAGCAAGCAATCTGTGACAGCTATTTGAAAATCTTTACAGAACAAATAGAGGCAGATTAATAAAATTAAGGGGGAATTTTATTTGAAATACTTAAAAAAGTATAACCTTGAATACAAATTAAAAATTCAAGAACTAAGAGAAGAACTCGCGATTTCTCAGGAAGAACTCGCAGAAAAAATTGGAGTAAGCTCCCGTTCAATTCGCAACTACGAGAACTACGACCGTGAGCCCAACACGATTTCAAAAGCGTTGATTAATAAATTTTATAAGCAAACTTTTAATAAAGCTTAACTCCAATTCTAAAAATAATTTAATAAAAAAGATGTTTTGAAACTGAAAAAATTTTCAATACTTCTTTTTTTATTCTGAAAGGTGTGGCAAAAAGGACACACTTTTTATATAAACAATGGCAAAAAATACTATGGATTTTTTCTAAAATACTATGGCAAAAATTTCCTCAGGGTGTGGCCAAAAATTCCTACATATATAATATATCCTTATATTCATAAATTTGTATTAAATATATAAATTATACACGCACGCGTACGCGATTAATATATATATAAATATATAATATATATTATACAAAAATTAATCCACAAAAACAGAAAAGTTATCCACATAGAGAATATCAATTTCAAAAAATGCTAATTCCGCAAAACGAGTAGAAAATGAGTTGAGAATGCTTAAAAAATGACTTTATCTAGTTGAGTATAAGTGGAAAATCGTGGTTCAAGTCCACTTATCCCAACCATAAATACTATATATAGTTGTTTATTGTACTTTTTTTCGCTATATATAGTAGGTAAAACCACTCAAATGAGTGGTTTTTTTATTCTTTGAGTAGAGTGTGAGTAGAATTTGAGTAGAATTATTATATAATAATGTTATCTAATTCGTTTTCGTTATTTTCTAAAACTTATTAATATGACAAACAATCTATAAATTAAAATTAAAATTAAAAATAAGTATTAATTAAATTTTAAATTTACATTTTAAAACATTTTTCAAAAAACTTCATTTATGATAGGTTAATAATAAAACATAAATAATGAACCTAGCACCGCTCCAATACCAATAAACAAAGTCCAGAATATTAAAACTCATCTAAAAATAATATATATTCTATTCATAAAATCTTCTCTTAAAATAAATAAATAATTTCAAGAGATTATATCATAATTTATCAATTAATCATAATAATTCAATTATTTTATAAAGACACAGAGTCGAAAAATTCTTTATTTTTTAATGCGTAATAATCAAATGGTTTTGCTTTTAATGCTTCATCATTACAAACCTTTGCATTTTTCAAATTTCCTAAATCATAATAACAAATTACAAGTTTTATATTAGGGTAATAGGAAAAATAATCATTATTTACAAAGCCATTTTTGTTATCTTTTTGACAATTTATAGCCTGTTTATACCAATAAATGGCATTATAAAGTACATTTTGTGCCATAAAAGTGTCAGCAAGTAGGCAACAAATATTTGCTCTAGGAATTGTTATTTTTAATGAATTTAAAAGAGTTTGTTGAGCTTTATCTATTTCATTAAGCATAAAGTATGAGAGAGTTTTAATCTCTATTGCCCCTATTTTATCTTCAATCCAAGCATCATTTAATTTTAAAAATTTATTTATCCATTGAATTGATTTTTTATATTTTCCATTATCATAAAGTTCACGAGCATAATAATATACTTCTCTAGTATTTAATTGTTTTCCAGATTTTATTAATTGTTCATATATTTTTAAATTACGCTTTGGGTCAGATTTTTCACCTCTTTTATGCTCTATAGCAATATCCAAATATTCAATATTGCCAATTAAATTAATACACTCGTGAACAGCTCCAGCCCATTTATATCTAGAATGATTTCTAATTATTCTTTCTCTATAAAATTCAAAATTAGGGTTTGGATTTTTATTATCAAAGTGTTGATACTTAACCATAAATATATCAATATTTTTATTTATATTATTTTTAAACTCTATTAATTTTTTCAATTCATTATTGGATATATAATCATCTGCATCTAACCAAATTATATATTCGCCTTTAGCTTTTGAAAATGAAAAATTTCTAGCATCGGAAAAGTTATCATTCCACTTAAAATCATAAATTTTATTTGTGAATTTTCTTACCAATTCTTTTGTGTTATCAGTAGAACCTGTATCAACGATAATAATTTCATCAGGAAAATTACCAACACTATTCAATACCCCTTCAATGCAAGCCGATTCATTTTTTACAATCATACATAAACTTATCAAAATTTTTTTATCCATATTATTTTGTATGTAGAGTTTATAATTTTGGTTCAAGATATACGCATAAAAAATAGGAAGATACTTTATATTATCTTCCTAATTTTTTTTATTTAAAATGTTCACAACATCATATCAATAATTTAAACATTCTTTTCTAAATCATAAATCTTTGTTGCATTATTTCTAACAAATTCTTTATCGTGGCTAACAAATATAATTGCTCCCTTATATTCTTTCATAGCCTCTTCCAATCTTTCAATTGCTAAAATATCTAAATGATTTGTTGGTTCATCTAAGATTAATAAGTTTGATGGTTTTATGGTTAATTCGCAAATTTTAATCTTACTCTGTTCCCCACCACTTAACATCTTTACTTGTTTTCTACAATGTTCTATAGATAATCCACTTTTTGATAGGCTTGCTCTAACCGCTTTTTCTGTTAGCTTTGGAAACTCATTTAAAATATATGTTAAAGGTGTACCTTCAAAATGATTGAAGTTATTTTCTTGTTCATAATATCCCAAAATTACATTTCTACTAACTTCATATTTCCCTTCAAGTGCAGGTATAATTCCTAGGATTGTTTTTAGCAATGTACTTTTTCCAATACCATTAAATCCAGTTATCGCAAGTCTATCTCCATTCACAATCTCAAAAGAAACAGGCTTTTTTAACAATGGTTTTGTATATCCCACCACTAAGTTCTCAACCTTTAACATTAAGTTTCCAGCAAATTCCTTTTGCGCAAAACTAAAAGTTGGTTTAATCCTATCACTCGGAGGCGAAATTTTATCCATTTTCTCAAGTTTCTTTTCCCTACTTTTTGCCATATTAGCTGTGGCTGCTCTTGCTTTATTTCTATCAATATAATCTTGCAATTTCTTTATTTCTTTTTGTTGATTTTCATAAGCTTTTTCTAAATGAATTCTTTGCTCAGCTTTTAATTCTTTTACTTTAATTAGATTACCTAAATACTTATTTATTTTACCATTTTCAACATCACAAATATGAGTTACAACACCATTTAAAAAGTTTTCATCGTGACTAACTATAATAAAACATTTCTCACTTGCTTTAATATATTTAGAAAGCCAATCAATATGGTTAACATCTAAAAAGTTTGTTGGTTCATCAAGTACCATAACCTCTGGATCTTCCAGCAATAATTTAGATAAAATTACTTTTGCTCTCTGACCTCCAGATAAAGTACTTATTTTAGTATCAAGACCAAAAGCCGTAACGCCTAGTCCATTTGCAACTTTATTTATATTACTATCAATTGTATAAAAATCATTTTCTAGTAATTTTTCATACAATTCGCCACTTTTTTCTAATAATTTTTGTAATTTAGCATCATTTGTTTCTGTTGCCAATTTTTCATTAATTTCATTTAATTTTTCTTCTGTTTTAAATAAATCAGCAAAAGCACCTGCCAAATATTCTTTAATAGTTAAATCGCCTTCAATTTCGGCGTGTTGGTCTAAATATTTAATCCTATATCTTGGATTTTTATATATTTTACCATTATCCACCAAAACATCGCCTTCAAGTATTTTTAATAGCGTACTCTTTCCAGCGCCATTCAATCCAACTATTCCAATTTTTTCATTATTATTTAAAACGAAGTTAGCGTGGTCATAAATTATCTTATCTCCAAAACTTTGAGAAAAATCACTTATCTCTATTATGCTCATACTTTCTCCTAAATGTATATTTATTCACTATTTAAGTTTCTTAGATAATTGTTCAGCTCTTCTTATTAATTCTTCTCGACCTAAAACTTTGCAGATTGTAAACAAATCTGGAGTATTCTCTTTACCTGTTATGCAAAGTCTAATAATCCCGCAAAAATCGGCAGTATTACCCAAGTATGCTTCTGGATTTTGTTTATATAATTTATTATCTGTACAGAAATCACTAGCCAAAGCTAATCCTTTTACCGACATAAACCATTCATTTTTGTCAAGATTTGCATCAAAATCTTGTGCATATTTATTAATAATTGTGCATATTTTATCGTTTGAAATTTTATTATATTTATCTAAATTTATTTTTAAATCATCAAAATTTAAAAACATATAATCAAAATATTCTCGAACTTCGCTCCATTTTGCAATATCTTTTCTTGGTTTCTCACCGCCTCTATCAATATCGAAAACTTTAATAGCGTATTCTTTATCTCTGCTTAAAATATCGTAAAATTCTAAGTCGTATTCTTTTGCCCAAGCTAAAACATTATCATAAACTTCTTCAGCACTCATTCTTGAAACAACATTCTTGCTAACATCATTAAGTTTAACAAGGTCGAATATCGGACTTGTTGCACTAATATCATTAACACCGAATGTAAATTCTTGCCAAGGTGCTGTTAGGTTATTTTTTCTCCAATCTTCAAAATTGGAATTGATTATATTTAATAAATATTCCAAAACGGAATTAATCGGATAACCTTCTTTAAAATAATAACGCATATCAGCTTCTGGGTCTAATCGTTTACTTATCTTTCTTCTATTACCAGTTTCCTCATCTATCTTACAAATCAAAGGATTATGGCAATAAGTTATTGGTTTAAAACCAAGTGCATCAAATAACTCAATGTGAGCAGGCGTACTACTAATATATTCCTCGCCTCTAACAACAATTGTTGTTCCCATTAAGGTATCATCAATTGCGTGAGCAAAAGCATAAGGCGGAATACCATCATTCTTCACAATAACAAAATCCTTAGCATTTGCTTTTGCATCAATCTCACCCTTAATTAAATCATTAAACTTAATTCTTTCAGTACCGTTATTTAATGTTTTTAATCTAATTGCAAACTTTTCTCCATCATCTATATGTTTTTTAACTTCATCATAAGATAAATCTCTACAAGGATCATATTCTTTATCATCAACTTCTGCCCATTTAGTTTCTCTTAATTTCAAAACATCTTCCTTACCTTCAGTTTTCTTACAAAAACAAGGAAAAGCTCTACCAATTGAAACAAGGTATTTTGCAAATGTTTTATAGATTTCAGTTCTTTGACTTTGAACATAAGGACCATATTCCCCAATATCTTCACCAGATAGAGTTTGATACTCGTTAAACTTAATACCAAATCTATTAATTATTTCATAGATAACTTCTAAAGCGCCCTTTTTCTCTCTTTTTGAATCTGTATCTTCAACACGCAAGAACATTACACCATTAGTAACTCTTGTTAAATTATATGCAATAAACATTTGAAAGAAATTACCAATATGCATAAATCCAGTTGGACTTGGCGCATACCTTGAAACCACTTGGTTATCATTTAAGTTTCTTTTGGGATATTTATTAAAATAAAACTCTGGAGTTTTATCTATTTCTGGATATAACAACTCCGCTATTTTTTCATAATCGTTCATAATTTCTCCTTCCATTAAAAAACAAATCCGCTTAAAATCTTGCAACTTTTTTAAGCGGAAATATTTATTAATTCATTTCCCTTATAGACTTCTCAATTTCAGCCTTAAGAGCAATATATTTTTCTAATTTTTCTTTCTCTGCATCTATTAAGTTTTTAGGTGCTTTTGCAACAAATCCTGCATTATTTAGCATACCATTTGCTCTCTTAATTTCACCATCAACTCTCTTTAGTTCAGTATTTAATCTTTCAATTTCTCTTTCTTTATCGTTTTCATCCATTGTAACGACAAATACTTTTAAAACTTCATTCATACATAATTTTGCATTATCAACAGATTTTTCATCGGTAATTATTTCTGTATTATTACCCATTGCAAGTTTTTCAATCACATCAACATAATTTAAAGCAGTTTCATTTGATGTTAGAAGATATAGCTTACAGCGTTTATTATCCGGAACATTCGCTTCAGCTCTAACATTTCTTACTTGCTTTACAATATCTTGAATACGCTCAAATAATTTTGGATCAGCTTCAAAATTTAAATTTTTATCGTATTCTGGGAATTTAGATAACATAATTGTTTCATCGTGCATTGGTAATTCTTGATAAATTCTTTCTGTTACAAAAGGAATGAATGGATGCAACATTTTTAATAGCGAAGTTAAAACATAATTCAATGTGGCCAAAGTCGCCTCTTTATTTTTATTGATTGTAACCTTACTAATTTCTATATACCAATCACAGAATTTAGTCCAGAAGAAATCATATAAAGAACTTGCAGCCATACCAATATCGTAGTTATCAAATTTTTCGTTTACAGATTTTGTAAGTTCGTTTAATTCATTCAAAATCCATTTATCGGAAACACCTAGATTTACATCTTTAATAACTTTAACTTCTTCATTTTCAAGTTTACTTAAAACGAAATTGCTTGCATTCCAAATTTTATTTATAAAGTTTCTATTTAATTCAACTTTCTTTTCAGAGAATTTGCAATCCATATCCACGGCAACACCATTAAACAATGAAAATCTCAATGTATCAACGCCGTATTTATCTATAATTTCAACTGGGTCAACACCATTTCCTAAAGATTTACTCATCTTCTTACCGTGAGCATCTTTAACTGTTCCATTAATTAAAACTTTTCTAAATGGAATTTTACCAACATACTCAAGTCCGCTAAATATCATTCTAGCAACCCAAAGTTGGATAATTTCCTGAGCTGTAACCAAAACATCTGTTGGATAGAAATAATCAAGTTCTGGAGTTTTATCTGGATAACCTAATGTTGAAATTGGCCATAACGCAGAACTAAACCAAGTATCCAAAGTGTCGGTTTCTTGTTTTAACTTTTTACTTCCGCATTTTGGGCAAACAGTTGGATCTTCATTTTCAACGATTAATTCTCCACAATCTTCACATTCGAAAATTGGAATTCTATGACCAGACCAAAGTTGTCTTGATATACACCAATCTCTAATGTTCCTCATCCAATGTAAGTAGATTTTCTTATATCTTTCTTCTAAGAACTCAACTTCGCCATCTTCAACAACTTTAATTGCTGGTTTCGCCAATTCTTCCATTTTAACAAACCATTGTTTTGAAATCATAGGTTCAATAACTGTATGACATCTATCACAATGACCAACATTGTTATCGTAAGGTTCAACTTTAATAAGAAGTCCCATTTCTTTCAATTCTTCAACTATAAGTTTTCTAGCCTCATATCTATCAAGACCAGCAAACTTTCCAGCATTTTCATTCATAGTTGCATCATCGTTTAAAACACAAATTCTTTCCAAATTGTGCCTTAAACCAACTTCAAAGTCGTTAGGATCGTGAGCTGGTGTGATTTTAACAACACCTGTACCAAAATCCATTTCAACATAATGGTCTGCAATAATAGGAATTGCTCTATTAACAAATGGAACAATTGCTTTCTTTCCAACCAAATGTTTATATCTCTCATCTTTTGGATTTACAGCAATAGCAGTATCGCCAAGCATTGTTTCAGGTCTGGTTGTTGCAAATGCAATATATTCATCAGTACCCTCAATTTTATATTTCATATGCCATAAGAATGAATGGTTTTCTTGAAAATCAACTTCCGCATCTGAAATTGATGTTTTACAATGCGGACACCAGTTTACAATTCTATCGCCCTTATAGATATAACCTTTCTTATAAAGTTTTACAAATACATCTCTAACTGCTCTGCAATTATTTTCATCCATTGTAAAACGCAATCTATCCCAATCGCAAGAATAACCCATTCTCTTGAATTGGTCTATAATCTTACCTTTATATTCTTGGTACCATTTAGCAATTTCTTCGCTAAATTTTTCTCTGCCAAGCATCTCTTTAGTTAGTCCTTCTTTAGCTAACTTTTCCACAACCTTTGCTTCAGTGGCAATAGCAGCGTGGTCAGTTCCCGGAAGCCAAAGAGCTTCATAGCCTTGCATTCTCTTTCTTCTAATAATTATATCTTGAATGGTTTGTTGAAATGCGTGCCCCATATGAAGTTTACTTGTAATATTTGGTGGTGGCATAATAATAGTAAAAGGTTTTTTATCTTTATTAACGCTCGCCTTAAAATAGCCTTTATCTATCCAATTTTGATAAATGCTTTGTTCAAATTTTATTGGTTCATAAGTTTTTTCCATCGTAGTACTCCTGTATATTAATCTCTAAGCCATAACAATAAATATTATTACTGATGCCACAATAAACATACAAGCCACGACTAGGAATGTAATATACGCTCCATCATTATCTTCAATATTGTTTCTTTGTTTTACTATTCTTGCGATTCTTTTTGCAAGGATTAAAAGTGTTACGCCAATTATAGCGAAAATAACTGCAAACCACATCCAAGCGTAAGAAAACTTACTTGCAAATTCGCTCCAAAATGATGTTGTTTCTCCTGAATTATCTAATAAAAAACTCATAAAATCTCTCCATTATTAAATAGACTATCGATTTTATTATAGCATAGAGTAATGAAAAACACAATATTTATAAGGTTTTTTTACAACTTTTTTGTTTGGATATTTTCATATAATAGCAAAAAATGGAGATTAAAAATATTAGTCCTAAACCACCCATAACTGCATATAGATTAACCACTATAAATGAAAAACCTAACAAGCTTATCAAAACACCTATCACAAACACAATCAAACTCGTTAAAATCTTATTTTGAACTTTATCATTAATATAGTTAAATGACACAAATGAAATTGAGATTAATGATGTAAATAAGCCAATAAACACAGCTAATTGCATTAAAATTCCAACAACTTTTGAAATACTAAAACTAATTGTAACCAAAGGCATAGCCACACTCGCAACAAGCGAATTCGCAATAAATAAGGTAATTGCAATAATTTCTAAGAAAACACCTATTATCAAGCTTGAAATAAGCGATGCCTTATTTATCTGATTTTGAGAATAGTTTCCACCGATTTCAATTAAAAAAACTCCCACCGTTAGCAAGTTAAAACAAACATAATCTATTAACGAAAAGGTTGCTTTAAAAATGCTTGTATTCGTATTTAAAACAATATAATCGCACTTAGATAAATATATTATGCAAACTACTAAAATAAGGCTTAACAAAAGCGGAATTAACAATGTATTTATTTTTGAAAACACACTTATAAAATTCCTTTTTATTAAGTATAACGCAAGCAGCATTAAGGCAACAACTAATATATATGCAATTTCTTTTTTTAACCACATACTAAACACTTCAAAAGAGCCTGCCAACATACTGCCAACTAATATTAAGTTTGCAATCAGCAAAACTAATTTAAAGATAGAGCCTGCCCTACCAAAACATTCTGAGTAATAATTATTTCTATCATTAATTTGCCTGCCAACAGATAAACAAATTTTTACAAAGAAATAAAATAAAAATGTTGCAAGAACTATCATAAAAATGGATAAAATTCCAAATCTAGAAAAATAATTATAAATTTCTTTTCCACTAACAAATCCTGCACCAATAAATGTTCCAATAATTATCCAAATTAATCCAAAACACTTTTCTTTTTTCATATAATAAAATATGAACAAATCCCAGATTAAATACCAATAAAAAATCGCATAACTAATTTGTTATACGATTTTAAAATTTATTTCCACATATCTTTATATTTATATTCGTTATCAATAACTTGATATTCAGAATTATTTTTATCTTGGATTGTATTTATAATACTTTCTGCTTTTTCTGAATAAATATTTGAATCATTATTGATTTTATCATAGATAAATTGGAAGATTGTTTTTTCTTGTAATGGGCTTGTATATCTAGCGCACAAATCTTGCCAAGTTAAATTATCTAAATTTGAATATGTTACGATATTTTCAGCATCACCACCATAAATAATGATATGCGCTGAATATTCTTTTTTGCTTGTTTCAGAATTTTGATAGCTAGCAACAACTAATCCATTATTGTTTCCACCAGAATAAATATCACCAATAGAATATCCATTTTCAGATACTAAGAATTCTCTTGAAGCATCTGCAAAATATTCATTAAAATTATTAGGTTCGTTTGTTGTTTCATCAGGATTATAATCTTCTGCATCATCATCTGTTTTATAAACATAATAATAGAAATCGTTATTCATATTTCCCTTATCATCATTATAAACATACATAAGTTCATCAAATCTTTGTAATTTTTCTAATGGAGTTGCACCACCAGCAACATAAGATTTAATATATGCTAAAACTTCTGGTAATTTTTTAGTTTCCTTTACGCCATCTTTTTCATAAGTTACATCAACATTATTGATGATTCTATTATATTCTTTCAAATATGGTTCATCGTTAAATGGATTACCATCACAATCAACATCATAACTACTATCAGATTTAACTTTTTCTTTCAATTCATCAATCTTAGTTGTGTTATCAGCACCAAAGTTGATAAGGATATGTTGAACAAGCATATAACCATCATTATTGTTTGTTGGATGATAATAAACTAAATCACTTGTTGATGAAGAAATAGTGCTATGATATTTAGAAATATTTTGGTCATACAAACTATATGCTGCTTTAAATTTATCTTTATAATAATCAACAACTGCATCTGTATTAATAGGAGCTTCTGCTAAAACTTTTTCTTGATATAATTCTAGCAAAACATTCTCTCTATAGAATTCCTCTAATTCTTTTTGTTTATATTCCAAAACTTTATCTCTATCTGTGCTTCTGCCTTCATTTTCAGCTTCTGCTTGAAGTTCTTTTATATATCTACTCCAAACTTCACCATTAATTTGTTTATCAATAGATTGAAATTCTTTGTTATATTCTTCAAAAGTATCAGGAACATTTTTATGAACTTCTTCTTTCTCTGCTTCAACTCTAACAAGATTTCCTGTTTCTTCATCTAATTTAACAGTTGGTTCATAAACTTTCTTTTTATCTCTTAAAGATTTAACCTCTTCTGGAGTTACAATATCAATAGTTTTATCAAAATCTTTTCTAACTTCTTCTTCAATAGCATCTAGGCGTTCTTGCATACTATTTAATGCTCTATATCTAATTTCGCTAGTATAATCAACACCATTATAATTAGTTAAAGTTATTTCGTTAGATGCAATATATTCAATAAGCAAATATCTTTGAATCATATCTTCTTTAGTTTTCTTAATTGCATCTTCTAGGCTTCCGCCATTTTGATAATTTTTATAACCATATCTTTCATAAGCAGTAATTAAATCACCTCTTGTGAAAACTTTAGTTTTACCTAATGCTTTAACCTCAATAATCTCTTGATTTAAAGCATAAGCTGTATCTAATTCAACTAAATTACAAGCAATAAAGCCAAAGCTTGCCACAATGCAAAGTAAAACTGCACATATTAAACGCATAAATTTTTTCAATGTCTTATCTTCCTTTTAATATTCCAAGTCATAAGTGATTATACCTAAAAGATTAGATTTAATCAAGTTTTTT
>CAKVMJ010000030.1 GCA_934772445.1 uncultured Clostridia bacterium | reverse complement strand
TTAGCCCAAAATTCTAGGTTTACTCCTGCTTGAGCAGTCCAAGATACATTTGCACTAATATTTGCATTTCCAGCAGTTGCTGCATAGATTGCAACTAACATTGCAGTTATTACAAGCGTTACTGCTATTACTGTTGCAATAACCTTTGTTGACTTTTTCATCTTCATTCTCCTTATATTTATTTTTCCACAGTTTGTAAGTTTATTTCTATTTTCTCAATTATATTACTTTTTTTTTTTTTTTAGTCAAGTAAAATTCCATTTAATTTAAAAGTTTTTATATTTATTTTTAATGATTATATCAATTTTGTATAGAAATTAAAAATAATTTCACTTTAAAAATTTAAGATTAAACTTAAAAATAAAAATGTTTATTTAAAATTATTTGATTTTGAGTTATTGATTAAATCTTATGTTGATTTCTTTAAAATTTAATAGTTTTATCTTTTAATAAGTTTACACATCTAAAAAATTAATTATTAAAAAATTATACATTTTAAAATACTTAATATATTTTAAAAATCTTAACTATATTTATCATTTTATCTTTTAATAATCTTATATTTAAAATTTTAAGAATGTTTTTCTTTTTCAATAAAATATTAAGTATTTCAATATTGAATTAATTAACAAATTTACTAATATTTCTATAAAAATAAATTAATTAATTTACAAATATTCTATTAAAAATCCACTAAAATAATTAATAAAAAAACAAAAAAGAAAGGCTTATATAAACCTTTCTTTTTCTATTTATTCCTCGTATGAAAGTTTTAATCCGCTATCATATTTGAATATTGCAGGGCTTGAACTTCCATTTAAGTTATTAACTATTGTTTGAGGAGCGGTTGTGCTAATTTCGTTCTTTGGTGCAACTGTTCCGTAAGTTCCATAAACTGAAGATACGGCAGTTGAATTATAATAAACGATACTTACTTCTGCGTTAGTATAATTACCATAAACTTTACCAGCATTAATTGTTCCGCTTGCATTAGTTTTTGTTAAACCTGTTAGAGCAACATAAGTTTGAGTTATAGATGTGCTAACAGATTCGCCAATCAAACCACCAACATTTGCTTTTGAATTTGATGCAACATTTTGAACTATTATCTTAACTTCAACCAAACAACCATAAATGCTAGATTTTGTGAACGAACTATCCGCACTAGATGAAGCATAAGCCACAAGTCCACCAGCCTTAACTTCGCTTGAATTTAAGCTTGCGCCATCTGCCACGATATTTGCCCTAACCACATCTTCTTTTAATTCGCCATAGTTATAAACAACTAATCCACCAACATTCATTGCTTGCAATTTTTGACTTGTACCATTTGCTGAAACTTTCATTTTAGAGATTGTTCCATAGTTTTGATAAGCCACGCCACCTAACGATGATGACCTTGTTGAGTTTACAACAATTGAGATATTGATAATGCTTCCATTATCTCCACCATTAATTGTTCCATAGTTTTGATTTACCAAACCACCAACATAAGTTGTGCTAGAACCAGCCACAACGCTCATCATTCCGCTTACGCTTACATTTTCAATAGTACCATAAGATTTTCCTGCAACCAACACGCCAACATAAGAAGTTTTTTGTTGTAATGAAGTTGAAGTACCTTTTAATTGAATACTCAAGTTTTTAATGCTTGCATCTGCACTAAGTCCATAGAATAAACCTGCATAGTAAACTTGGTTATCGCTCGCACCATCACCCTTAAAGCTTACATTAGATAATATCTTATTATTTCCTTCAATAGTACCTGTAAATTCTTTTGCAACACCATTATTTATTGAACCTACTGTTGCACTAGCAGAGCCAATAGGATAAATATCTTCTGTGAATGCAATATTTGTTGTGATACTGAAATTACTGCTTAAATAATGAGAAATATTATTGAATTGTTTTTCATTAACAATCTTATATGGATTATTTAAGCTACCATCACCAGCATTGAATAACATAAATTTATTAGTTCCGTTATCTCCAGTGGATAAGCCATCATCAGCACCTTCCATTAAGATTGCTTCTTCACTAATAAGTTCACCAGATAGAACTCTAATTTTGATATATAAAATTCTTTCTGTTAGATATTTTAATTGATAGCTTCCGCTCTTATCTTTTTCACCAAGCAATCCTTTAGTTCTATCCACAACTGTGATATTGCTTCCGATACCAGATGTTGAAACTCTTATTAATTCATCAGGATAATTATTCAAATCTTTATAATTTGAACCATAGCTTAATAATTGCTTATACTTAATTTCTATTTCAACATTACCAGTACTTGCATTTTCCCAAGTGATTAAGCCTTTTCCGTTATATCTGAAATTTAGAGGAGTTTTTGGATATTCAATTTCAATTCTATTTGAATACAACGATGAGATATATCCACCATCTGCATTTCCGCTAGAGCCTATAGACATAATTTCAATATAAATAGTTTTATCTTCAAATTCTGCCTTATTAAACATTTTAATAATATCATCAATTGCAAAATATATAATATTTGTTTCTTCTTCAAACACATCTGAATCAGTTTCATAATTATATATATTTAGAATTGTTACGCCATTTTCATCGTTTCTTGAAACTCTAACATTATATCCGAAAGCTCCAGAAACTTTATCGAATTTAATATAGTTATTATAATTAAATCCTTTATTTTCCAATTCCAATCTTGTGGCTTGAAGAATATTTGAAGGAGCATTTAAAGCATTAATATTTGACTTATTTGAATCTTTGCAACTTGCCAAATATGAGCCATTTGCTTCGATTGAGCCTTCATAACCTTCATACCTTACGCTAACTTCATAGTTTTCACCACCAATTAGCATAATTGTATTTTCTTTCTCGCTATAATCACATAAGTCGATATAATAATATTCATTATTGCTTTCTTGAATGAAGTTTACATAATATTCTTGGTTTTCAAATAAAGGCATCGTGCTTAAACATCTAACAATAAGCTTAGATTCAACATCTGTTGCTCCGTTAATTCTAAATAAGCCCTTAATTGTTAGATAAGAATTTGTAATTTCATCTTGCAATGTTCCAAACGAACCAGTTTGCCAATTAATCTTACCTTCACTTAATGTTACTGCTAGAGTTTTTAATGTGTTGATTGTAAATTTAATACTTCTTGGACTTCTTAGATAAGTGTTTTCACCAGTTTGCTCTTCTGTTGGATTTATATGCAAACTTTGTAAACATATTTGATATGCACCAAAACTATTTAGAGATGTTGCATAAGCATTAATATCGAAAATGTTTTCACTTGTTGCATTGTTTCCACCAAATGAAACTCTGATTTCACTACCAGTTGATTTAACATAAACAATATATGTATCTTCAATTTCATTCCAAGTTATATTACCATTCTTTAATAAATTGAAATTTGTTGGAGTTTTACTTCTACTATAATATCCGCTTGCATAAACTTCACCATTTAAGCATTGAACATTATTTCCAAGCGCTCTAACTTCCAATTTATAATCGCTCATTTCTTTATTATATGAATCTGGTAATTCATAATAATATCTTGAACCAACTTTCTTAAGTGCTGAACTTCTAACCCAATCGTGTTCTTCATTTCCTTCTCCGCTATTTCTTTCAACAACTCTAATTAAATAATTATCTATAGTTCTATTTGAAGCGCTAATATCTCCATTTGAATCCAAAACCAAATAATTGATTGCATCAAAAGCAAATAAGCCATCTTCAATTAATGTTTGAACTTCACCTGCTTTATAGAAATAACCATATCTAATTTTAGAATCTATTTTATAGTTTCCATCGCCTTTAGATTTAATTCCAACTTTATATCTTCCAGAAACAAAGTTTTCATTTTCAAACACGCTAAATCTTGTTTGGTCTGGAGTGATAACCAACGGTTCTGAAGTGATTAAATTATCATAATTGTTTGTTTCTTCATTATATAAGAAGAATGTTAATTCATAATTTAATGCACCATTTACTGCCGACCAATAAACATCGCCATTATCTGCTCTAAACACTTCTGGAGTGCTTAAAGACATAAATGTTTTATCTAGTTCGTTTTTAACGCCTGTTAGATATTTAACACCGCTAAATCCAAACTCGCTTGAATCTTTTGTACCAGATGTATAGATAGTAATAGAATATTCTTCACTTTCAGTAAGTTCATTTGCTTCAACTAGTTTATTTAAATCTAGCATAATCTTCATATCTTGAAGTTTTGCAACCCAAACATTATCTGAATCTTCTGCACTAACTAAAATTTCTTTTATAATTGTGGATTTATTAGATTTTAATTCTAAGATATACGAACCATCATATCCAGCTGGAGCAGTCCAAGTTAGAATACCTTTAACAATTGATGTGTCGTTAATAATTGGGCAATTTGGTTTATTTGGCTTTGTTGCTTCAATGAAATCTGTATATTCACAATTTAGATATGTGATTGATTTTGCATCGGCTTTATTTCCAACACCCTTAAATCTAACCACATATTCATTCGCCTCGCCTTTAATCTCATAATATAAAGTTAGGGCATTTTCTTTTAGGTTAAATCCGCTTGGAACTTCATCATCAATTTCAACGCCATTAATTTCTGCTTTGAAATTAATTAATGGATAAACAATTGATTTTAGGTTTTGAACTTCTTCATCGCCTGCTAAAATTTTAGATAGATTTTCTAATGTTATACCATTATAAATATCTGCATTCCCCTCATCAATTGCTTTTAATTTATTAACTAAAGCATTTAGATAATCTAATGTGATATCAAATGCAAAGTTACCATTTTCAACTCTTAGATTAGAGTAAATACTCTTTTCTGCAAGTTTATCAATTTTCAAAATTCTTGCATATTTTAATTCAACTTTTGAATTTGTTGACACCAATATAGGGCTTAATTTATCTATATTGAATATTTCAACCACCACTGCATAATCGCCTGCTTCAAGGTTGAATGAATTTATATCATATTCAGTGTTGTTTGTAAAGATATAAGAATTTGAACCCGCTAATTCTTTTGTATCTGGGAAACCAGATAATTTATAAACTGAAACTTTATATATTAAAACGCCTTCAATTTCGTTCCAACTAACAATTCCTTTACTTACCTTTAATTCTTGATAAGGAGATAAATAATTAATTGTGATTGAATTAGAAGCATTACTTGTTAGATAACCAATATTGCTTGAACCTAATCTTGTATCTAAGCTACCAATTGAAACATAAGAATAAGCGTGAGAACCAACTTCTTGGTTTGAATCGAACCTATATGAAGTTTTAGTTAATTCAACATCGGTTAAGTATTCGCCATCAATAAAGATAGCTTGTCTTTCTGTTCCTTCTTTAACATTTAACCAAGTTAAAACTTTAGTACCATTATTATCATCAAGTTTTAACTCCATTGTGTTTATCTTAATTAGGATAAACTCATCGCCTTTATTAGATAACAAGCAACCATCTTTTTGAACTTGGATTCTTAAAGTTTTTCTTCCTGCTTCAAAAGTGTTTGTGTTATAAGTAACAATTCCATTTTCAATTTTAACATTTTCATCGTTTGGTGAAACTGTTATTTCTTTATCATCAAAATATAGAATATAACTAGCACCTTCAATTTCATTCCAGCTCAAGTTTCCATTCAAAACAAACGCATTTGTTGTTTGAACTTTTGTAACTGTTTTTTCGTTATTAACTAAGATTTCTTCAGAACTTACAAGAGCATTTTCATCGCCTATAAATTGCATATAAATTTTATATTGACCAGCTCCTAAGAAATTCTCAGCCAAACTTAGTTCGCATTTTTTATTTGTAAATTCCAAAGTGGAATATCTAACTGAAATAGGGTTTCCATAAACTTCATAATCTGAAGTTTGCTCGTTAAAGCATTTGAATGTGATATAAACATAGATTGGAATATCTAAATCATTTGCTGAAGCTTTTTCATATTCATAGATATAAACTCCACCATTTTCAATTAAGGCATTTGAGATGCTTGGATTATTTAACACCACAACGCTTGTTTCCAATCCAACTGTATCTCCAAGATATGCTGTTACAACGCCATCTTTTTCATATTCTTTTCCGCTAACAGTGATTTTAAATACATATTCACCCGCACCAGCAGTTATTGCATCGCAAGCAAGAGTGTATTTACCATTAGAGAATAAACTTGGGTCGTTTGCAACGATTTCTTTTCTATAGCTATAGCCTGCATCTTTTTTGCCATTAACATAATGCAAACCTTCAATTAAATAACTATTTGCCACATCTTCGCCACCAACTAGAATTGTTGGTTTGAATACAAAGTTATTACCCACTTTTTCAAAGCTTGTAACATTTATATTAGTTGCTTTTAAGCCAAGCGACATATTACTATCTAAGAAATGTTTTCTAACTCCAGATAAGCTCTTTGGTCTGGAAACTATAACTGAATAAGAAGTTTCATTACCAATCATATTTGAAATTGTAACAATAATTTTCTTATTTGCTCTATCTTCTTCGATTGAATAGCCATCGGTCATAAGTTTGCCATTTGCATATAATTGATAATTATCGCATTGAGCACTAGAACCTGTTGGCACACCTTCAATTGTTCTATCAAATACTAATTTACCATTGCTAACAGAGATATTAACAGTGGCAAGTTTTGTAACTTCATAAGTGCTTTCATCGCCATCTAAAACATAAACATTGTTATTATCTAAAGTTAGCAAACCATTAAGTTTTACGGTTATGATATAAGTTTTTGCATCTAATTTAGAGAAATTATAAGTATTCTCATTATAAAGTTTTGTTTCGTTATTAACGATTTTGTTTCCATCGCCATCTTCAATATTTAAGATATAGTTTCGAACTCTACTTGCAAATTCTTCATATAAATCCCAGCTATCTAAATTCCAAGAAACGCTTTGAGAATCATAATCAAATGCAACTTTTGGAAGCTTTACAATGCTTAGAGTTTTTATATCGCTCTTAACATAAGCTGGTACACTTGCTGAAACATTTTGAGATAAGAAACTTTTATCATTTAATGCAACGATTGAAATATCATATTTCTTATTTTCATCTAAATCCGAAAGCATATATCTATATTGATTAGTTTCTGCAATATAATTTTCAGATTCGGAAATTGTTATTTCTTCATTAAGCCCAGAAATTACATATTTCATTGCACCTTCAACTTTATCCCATTGAATAAAGAAATTAACGCCATTTTTAACAACTGTGAAATCATTTAAAGCCAATCTTTGGAAATAGAAATTATTTGATGGTCTGCTCTTAATGGTGGAGTTTGAATAACCTACAACATTTACAGATAACAATGCAAAATTTTCTATTTGCGACATATCATAAAAGTTTTTATAAATGCCAGTGATTTTAAACAATTCTTCATTTTTGCTTTGCTCTTTATTATATCTATAAATTGTTAAATCATAGATATTTCCTTCAACATCATCTTCATTCCAATATAATATATTTTGCTCTAGTCTTGCAATTGTTGGTTGAGAAGTACGATTAATATTAATGCTTGCTTCAATTGCATTTAAGTTACCCTCGCCTTCAGCTCCAACACCAATTATTGAGAATACATTTACACCATCAATAATTTTAGAATTTAGATTAGTATAATCATATAGGCAAACTTTTGTGGTATCTTTATTTAATTCTAAAACATTACCATTATTAAGCCTTACTTGGTATTTTTGAACACCATCTAACTTATCCCAGCTAACAACACCTTTTGAATACTTTATATTTTGAACTTGGTTTAGCTTTCTAAAGATTACTGGATTGCTTGGAGCATCAACCACGCCCACTTCGCCAGAAACACTCACAACCCTTATTTCATAATCAACGCCAGCGTTTAAATCCCCATAATCCAAACCGCCAGTACTTAAAAGAGTGAATAAATTGCAAGAATAAATATCACTTTCATTTCCAGTTTCGCCATTTGGAACAATTGTGGTTAGAGTTGTGCTATCATTTAATTTCAACTCAACTCTATATTCCTTAACATCTTGAACATATTGCCATTGAATTTCTCCAGTATTAGTTATTTTTAATCCTTTTGGAGCGGAAATTGTTTTAACCACTTCGGCTTCACCAGATGTGTTTACATATCTTAAAGAAAGAATATTTAAGCAACCAAGGTTATATCCACCATCTAAACCAATACAGTTTACAAATATTGAATAGTTTCCTTGAGTACCCACTAATGCAGATTTAATATCAACCACATTTCCCTCAGGCATTGCAATTCTATAATCTTTACTCTCTAAGTTTATAAATACAAATTGGAACTTATTGAAATATTCAGCAGAACCAGAAGTTGGCCTTGTGAAATTAAGTTCGCCAGTTTCTAAATCCATATTCATATCCAAGGCAGATGCTTGAATATTGAAATAGTTAAACCTATAAATAGTACTAATACTCGATGTGGTAATAATTTTATCCGAATCTGAAGAATTAACCAAAACAGGCAAAATTGAAACTAAATATGTGGTTAACTTGCTCTCACTCTCTTTTAGAGTGTTTACCATTTCTTTAACAAAATCTTCGGTAAATTCGAGTTCGTTTATTCCAGCACCAAGTTCTATTTCCATTTCCTTATTTGAAATTAGATTGGAAATTTTAACTTTGTATTTAATTTTGCCAGCATAATCTATGCTCTCACCAGTCCAAACAAGCTTAGAATTTAAGATTGCTCCATCAATTGGAATACCATATATATTTCTAACACCTGTGTTTGTATTTACAAGTTTTACATTTGTAGGCTTAATTGCCTTATGTATTTTAAATTCTTGAGTTTTAGTTTTAGAGATAAAGTCAACGCCACCATCAACAAAATGAATAAGTTCTCCGCTTTCGTAAACTTCTTTAATAGTTTGCTTTGCTTGGTCGGCATTAATATTTTTATCAATTCTAACTGGTTGAATAGAAATTAAGAAATCTTGAATATCAATATAATCAGTTAATTTTAATTGTTGTTTATCTAAAATTTCATAATCCCCATTATCTGAATATGTAACGATATAATAATTTGGTTGCCTACTAGCATTTGAAATTCTATCATACCAATTAACATTTCCGTTCTTCACTTCGTAAATTGGTGCACTTAAAATATAGAATGAATAGCTAGCGCTATATTCACTATTGCTATTTCTAATATCATCGCCATAGGCTTGAACAGAAACTGTGTAACGAACATCTTCCATATAAGAGAAAGTAGTGGAAGCATAAAGGGAATTAGAAGAAGTGGTTAGAGAGATAACTTCGCCAGAATTATCTGTGGAGATTGAAACCATATAACTTTCATCACATTTTCTTGGAGTTCCGTTAACATCTTTCTCAACTTTATCCCAAACAAGTTTTGTTCCATCAAACTTAATGTTTTTAGGAGCTTCCAATTTCTTAGGCTCATAAACATTAACCTTGCAAGATTTTTGAAGCCCACCATCTTTGCTTACAAAAGTGATATTAGCACTACCCTCTCTATAAGCCCAGAAAGTTACAGTTCCTTTAGATTCATCTAGGTTTCTATCCGATTCGTTTACAGATATAACATTGGAATTATCACTAGAAATATAAACCCCCATTGTGGTGGCATTAGTTGGAGTTAAGGTATAGGATATTGTAAATTTTTGACCCTTCTTAACATTTAATTCATTTAAACTATCCGTGGAAAGAACTAGGCTTTTAACAGCAATATCATTTCCTGCATCTTCACTACAAGAACAAGAGCAGGAGCAAAAAATAACTACTGCAAAAAATACTAAAAATAATAGGCTAAATCTTTTCCATTTTCCATTTCTCATAAAACTACCCTCATTTTTATTTGTAATAATTTTATCACATAAAAATTTCTATTCAAAATGTTTGCATATATTTTATTATATATATTTTAGTTAATATAATACCTTCAAACATTTAAACGAATAAATAAAAAAGGCTAAAAAAGATACTCAAGCAAGTAGTTGAGTATCTTTTATTTTTTCTAATTCTAATTTTTTCATTTCATCAATTAAGCTCTTAGCTAAAGCTCTATGAGGATTTTTTAATCTTAATTTATAGATTTCAGTCATAATTAAAATAAAATTTTTAGTGGTTAATTTCTCAGGTTTGAAACCAATAAATGACCTAAGCAAATTTTTTAGATGGTTTTGGTCCATTCTATTAGTAAATAAAACTCTAATATTTCTTTCAATATTTATAAGAGGAGTTTCATAATATTCAGATAATTTTTCAAAAACATCTTTTCTTAAATTATTAATCTTTCTTCGAGAACCAAGCTTAATGGCTGAAACAGTGTAAGCAAAGCCTTTATATCTAGGAGAAAATCCAAAATTCTCTAAGAATTTTTTAATTCCAGAATCGGGCATTGATGTATTATTAGTTATATTCTCTTGGCGTTTTCTTCTTGCGTAATGACTAAGCAATTTTTTTGATAAATCTAAAAGTTTATCACTAGAACAACTAAAAATATTAATACCATTTGCTAAATCTTCTCTACAAGCATCGTTATCGCCAAAGAAAATGATTGTATATTTTTTGAAAATATCCACCTTTTCAACGGCATTTTTCAACAACAAAGCAAATCTATAATATTGAGAATCAACAAAGATAAAACCTTCATTTTCTTTTGTAAAAATATTAATAAATTCATCAATACTTTCAGTGTAATGCATTAAGAAGTTGTATTTATATAACACTTGTCCGAGTGCATCTGCATTGTTAAAACCTTTTTGGGCTAAAACAATCGCCATATACTGTTGTTTATTCATTTTCTCCAACTTTTTCCCAAACCTAATTTTATTAATGGCTATAAAACCCATTTTTTAAACTATAACTCGTGCTAAACCAACATATTTTTACAAAAATCTTTAAATAAAATAGTATCTAGCATTTCTTTTATAATATCACAGAAAAATATAAAAGTAAAATATTTTAGATAATTTTGTACAAAATTATTTAATTTTGTATAATCGATAATTTTTCCTTTTTATAGCCATTTTTTATAAAATTTTAAGAGTTTTGTACAAAATTACCCGAATTTTGTACAAAATTATTTTTCTGAATATTAAATGATTAAATTGCTAAAATTTAAAAAAGATATTAAAAAATATTTATTAATTTAGGTTTGTTTTGGTACAATATAAGTATGAATAAGAAATATGAGATTGCAAAAGACTTTAGATGGGTTTGCAAATTAAAAAATTTTAATAATAATTTATCTATGAATATTGCAAACAAGGTTTTGAGTTTGGATTATCTCTTAACCCGCCCAGATAAGAATACAGATGTTAAAAAAATAACTATAAAAACAAAAGATAATCCAGCCCTAGATTTGATAATATTTAAACCTAAAAAGATTAAAGAAAAGGCTAATTGCTTGGTATATTTTGCCGGTGGAGCATATATGATGGTTCCAACAAGCGTACATAAGAAAAATATTATTTATTATACAAAAGAAGCAAATTGCGTTTGTATTTTAGTTTTATATAGGCTTGCCCCAAAACACCCATTCCCTTCAGCCCACTTAGATGCTTACGAGGCTTTGGAATATGTTTTTAAAAATGCAGAAAAATTGGGAGTTGACCCTAATAAGATTGCAGTTGGAGGAGATAGCGCTGGGGGTAACCTAGCTGCTAGCGTATGCTTACTAGATAGAGATAATGGATACGATAGAATAAAAGGTCAGATGCTAGTTTATCCAGCCCTAGACTATGGCTCTGAGATTAAATCTAGGCAGATTTATACAGACACTCCTATGTTTAATTCAAAAGCTGAAAAGTTTATGCTTAAAACCTATTACAAACACGGTTTTCCGAAAATTTGGGAGGGCTACGCATTTCCTTGCAAAAACGAAAACTTAAAAAATCTTCCGCCAGCATATATTGAAACAGCAGAGTTTGATTGCCTAAGAGATGATGGAATTAAATATGCCCACCTTTTGAAAGATAATGGAGTTAACTCAACTCTTTTTGAAACCACAGGAACAATGCACGGCTATGATGCAGCTCGCTCTTCACCTATAACTAAAGAAGGACTTAAAAGCAGAGCAGAATTTTTAAACTCAATCTTTTATAGAAAAGATTAAGATTTGTTGATGTTGCTTTAAAATTTTTAATCTTTTCAATTATATTTTTCACAATTTCTTTCACTTTGATTTTTTATTTTTAACCTTATCTTATCTTTCAATTTTTTAGTTTTTAGTATTTAATTCTTTCTCTTTAACTTATTTTTTCATATTTCAACATTTTGTTTTAAATGTTTTATAAATTTAACTAAATCCGCATAAAGTTTTAAAAACATTTAAAACCATCTTTATATCTTTTCATACTAAAATCATATCATTATATATTTTTTTCTAATCTTAAAAAATAAAAAAGAACACATCTTAAATTAGATATGTTCTTAAATGTTATTAAAAATTATTAAACAGCATCGTATTGTGCTCTAGTTGCACCCCAAGTAATATTAGTTAGGGTATTGTCTTGGTTATAATAATTTCAATAAGCGCCCCAACCGCTCGGAAAAGCGTTTTTGTTCTTTTTATTTTTTTTGTATTTTTTCATACCACTTTACATAAAAAGCCCTTTAAAAAAACCATTTATCATTAATACCCTTTTCCAGTGTTTTTCAACACTAATCCACACAAAAAAAGTCCTTTTCAGGACTTTTTCACTTCTATATAATCCCAACCGCTTGAAAAAGCGTTTTAGGGGTTTGGGGAAATCGCAATCCCCAAGTTTTCTTTTTGCGAGCCTTTTTCTTTTCTAACAAAGAAAAAGCGACCTACTTACTCACCAACATAAGGAATAAGTGCCATATATCTAGCTCTTTTAATAGCTGTGGCTAATTCTCTTTGATGTTTTGAGCAAGTACCAGTTTGACGATGAGGTAAAATCTTACCTTTCTCTGTAATAAACTTTCTTAGTCTTGCAACATCTTTATAATCAATGCTTTCAACTTTGTCTTCACAGAAAACACAAACTCTTTTCTTAGGTTGCTTTCTGAATTTCTTCATAGGCATAGCTTGGTCTGCTTCTAACATTTGAGGCATTTCTTTAATTTCTTCGCTCATAGTTCTCTCCTTTTTCATATTTTAATAAATTAGAAAGGAAGGTCGTTATCAGAAATTGGTTCTAATTTGCTAACATCTTCTTTCTTTGCTTTTTCTTGTTTAGGTTCAGCATCAGCGCTATCAGCATTCTTTGTGCTAATAAATTCAACTTCATCAGCCACAACTTCTGTGATATATCTCTTAGTTCCATCTGTACCATCATAACTTCTAGTTTGGATAGAGCCAACGATTGCAGCTTTGCTTCCCTTCTTTAAGAACTTATGGCAGTTATCTGCTAAAGTTCTCCAAACAATAACATTTATAAAATCTGTTTCTCTTTCGCCTTCTGCATTTGTAAATTTTCTTGATACAGCTACTGTAAATCTACAAACAGAAACACCATTTTGAGTTGTACTAATTTCAGGGTCTTTAGTTAAGTTACCAATTAAAATAACTTTATTCATAATTTTCTCCTAAATACTAATTTTTCTTAATGCATAAACTACGCATAACAACTTCATCAATTCTCATAAGTTCGCTAACTTTCTTTGGAAGTTCTGGAGTTGAATCAAATTCGATAAGAACATAGTAACCTTCTCTTTTGTAATTGATAGGATAAGCTAATTTCTTAGTTCCCCATTTGTTTACAACTTGAACTTTACCATTATTCTTCTCGATTAATTGAACATACTTATTTACTGCGTTTTCTTTTTGCTCTTCAGTAATGTTATTAGCGAAAATAGTTAAAAGCTCGTATCTATTCATATTTACCTCCTTATGGTCTTAATCGGGTTTGG
>CAKVMJ010000029.1 GCA_934772445.1 uncultured Clostridia bacterium | reverse complement strand
TCAATGTCTTATCTTCCTTTTAATATTCCAAGTCATAAGTGATTATACCTAAAAGATTAGATTTAATCAAGTTTTTTTAGGATATTTTAACAAAGTTATAAAGTTAATTAGTAAAATTTTCAATAAAGTTAAGTAAAAAATCTAATTTATCCTTTAAACTTGCTTGAATATTTATTTCAATTGTTGGCTTATTTTCAAGTTTTAAAACAGCAAAGTTAGAAAATTTAGATACCACCTCACTAACTTTCTCATTTAAAACATCTTCATTTTTCTCAAATTGGATTGAAGTTTCCATATTTTTAATACAAACCGTTTCAACACCAATCTTGCTGGCAATGTTTTTAATATAAGCAATCTTGCAAAGCGAGCATATCTCCGTTGGAACTGCACCATAGATATTTTCGAGCCTTTTCAATTCTATTTGCATTTTTTCCATACTATCAATCTTTGCAATTTCAATATATTCCGCCACCCTACTTTGTTCATCTAAAATATACATTTGCGGAATATATGCACTTATATTTGTTTCTATTCGAACTTCGCCTTTTCTTTGGATTGGTTCTCCCTTAACTTCCGCAACCGCTTGATTTAATAAGCTTACATACATTGCATATCCAACTTTTGTTAGATGTCCGTGTTGTTCAGCACCAAGCACATTGCCCGCACCTCTTATTTCCAAATCTCTAAGTGCTATCTTAAAGCCACTACCCATATTAGTAAATTCACTAATGGCTTGAAGTCTTTTATAAGCATTCTCTGCCAAAACTTTTCTGCCATCATAGGTAAAATATGCAAACGCTTGCCTATTACTTCTACCAATTCTTCCTTTAAGTTGATAAAGTTGAGATAAACCAAGCATATCAGCATCTATAACAACCAATGTGTTTGCATCTGGTAAATCCACACCATTTTCAATTAGTGATGTTGCCACCAAAACATTAATATCTTTATTATATAGCCTAAAAATAGCATTTTCTAATTCTTTCTCTTCCATCTGACCGTGTGCGATACCAATTTTAGCCTTATCTCCAACTAAACTCTTTAACCTAGCCGTGAAATTATAAATGCTCTCAACACGATTATATACCACCAAAACTTGTCCATCTCTATCAAGTTCTCTTTCTATCGCATTTTGCATTAAGAAATCTGAATACTCAGTAACTTGAACATAAGTTGGTATTCTACTAACTGGCGGAGTTTCTATAACGCTCATATCTCTTATACCAACCATTGCTATATGCAATGTTCTAGGAATTGGAGTTGCACTTAGCGTTAAAACATTTATATTCTTCTTCAAATTCTTTAGTTTTTCTTTATCTTCAACTCCAAATTTTTGCTCTTCATCTAAGATTAGCAATCCTAAGTTATTAAACTTAATCTTGCTTCCAAGCAATTTATGCGTACCAATTAATAAATCAATCTTTCCTTCTTCCAAATCTTTTAAAATTTCGGTTTCTTGCTTTTTCGTTTTAAACCTATTTAAAACTTCAACTGTAACACCAAAATTCTTCATACGCATAACAGCGGTATTATAATGTTGTTCACTCAAAATTGTAGTTGGACAAAGGAACGCCACTTTCTTTCCTGCACAAATTGTTTTAAACGCACATCTAAGTGCTACTTCCGTTTTTCCAAAGCCAACATCTCCGCAAACCAGCCTATCCATAAGCCTACCATTTTCCATATCAGCTTTAATATCATTCACTGCTTTAATTTGGTCTATAGTTGCCTCATATCCAAAGCTATCCTCAAAAGCTTTTTGGAGTTCATCATCTTTAGGATATTTATATCCTTTCAATTTCTCTCTTTCTGCATAAAGTTTTATTAAATCAAAAGCCATTGTTTTCAATTCGCTCTTAACTTTATTCTTAACTTTTGCAAATTCAGAACTTCCAAGTTTGCTTAATGCTGGAACTTTATCCGAACCTATATATTTAGATAAAGAATCTATATTCTCAACTGGAAGATATAGTTTATCCGAATTTTTATATTCAACAACAACATAATCTCTAATTGCATTTGAAAAATTAAAAGATTTTATCCCTAAGCATTTTCCAATACCGTGGGTTTGATGCACAACAATATCTCCAGCCTCTGGCAAGAACGCATCTTTAAAAGCTAAATCTGAAATAGGTTGTTTTTTAGGAACACCAAATAAATCATCACTACCAATAACCACAACTTTTTCATCAACAAATGAAAAGCTTGAAGGATAAAATCTTGGTACTAAATTTATAGACTTTGCTTGAATTGAAGATAAAGTTTGTGCAATATTGATGGCAATATTTTTATTTATTTTATCTATAATTCGTTTAACGCCTTCATTAGACTTACAATACAAAATCGTAGTGTAACCTTGTTTTTGAAAACTATTTAAATCAAAACTTAAAATTGAAGAGTTTTTAGAATAATCAACATAAGGCAAGGTTTTAAAACTAAATACCTTTGTTGGTGAAAATAACTTATTTGCGTTAGAAATATGTTGAAACGCACAAAGTGCTGTATTTTTCTTAATCGCTAAAATTTCTTCCAATTTAACCTTTAAGTTTTCGTGAACACTAAGTAATTGTGAATTTTTTATTAACCCATTAATATTTGAATTTCTATTTTCAATCTGCAAATTAATCTCATCAAATATAACTTTTGCATCGCTAAAACAAATCAAAGCGTTATCTGGCATAAAATTCCATATTAAAGCCAAATCTTTAAAACTTGCATACCAGTAACTATTCTCATAATTTTTAAGTTCTATTAAGTTTATTGCTTTATCACAAGTTTCTTTCTTTGCGGTTGATTTATTAGATACGCTTTCTAAATATTTTAAAATTTCATCTTGATTTATTGATATTGGTTTTACATTACTAATGGTTAAATCATCAATACTTTCCACGCCAAGCATTGTAACCATATCAACTTTTTTAATGCTTTCCACCCTATCAAAATCGAAAATTATTCTATAAGGTTCATTTTTTGAAAATGGGAATATATCCAATATCTCACCCTTAACAGAAAATTGACCTTTACTTTCAATCGTTAAAACTCTTTCATAACCATTATCCACCAAAAAAGAAATAGCATTTGTTAGTTCCACTTCTTCATCAACTTCAAATTTTAGAACCTGCTTTATATTATCAGGTTTTGGAACTTTGAATGTTAAAATATTTGGAGTTATCACCAAAACATCTAAATAGCCATCTAAAAATTCATTAAATGCATTATAACTTTCAGCAAAAGCATTATCTATAAGACCTAAATCATAAGAAAAATCGGACTTTAAAAACTTAGTTTTAAGCCCTATTTGTTCAAACTTTTTAGAAAATTCTTCGCCCTCTTTTTCATTGGAAGCCACAAACAAAATCGGTTTATCAACCGTGGAAAGAATTGCAAGTTTCTCGCCATTTTGAGTTCCGAAAACGCTTACTTTTTCATTTAAGTTTAAAGCATTTATTAAAATACTAAAAATACTATTTGAATTAAAAAGTTTGCTAAACATTATTTTATCGTTTGAGATTCTAATTTTCCTTCATTTTTTATAAACTTTGTAATTGTTTCGCTAGCAACTTTAAAACTATCATCTAAAATAGCCATATTTTCTTTGCTAACTTTACTAAGTACAAAACTTGCCAAATCCATTCTTTCATCTCTGCCAATACCAATACGCAATCTAGGAAACTCCGTTGAGTTTAAAACAGAAACAATATTTCTCATTCCGTTATGAGTTCCCGCACTTCCGTTTAGTCTAAAACGAACAGAGCCAACAGGCATATCAATATCATCATAAACCACAAGCAAATTTGATAAAGGAAGTTTTAAGGTTCTTACAATATCTCCCACACTTTTACCGCTTAAATTCATATAAGTTTGAGGTTTTATTAAAATAACTTTTTCGCCTTCGCAAAGCCCTTCTGCAACTTTTGCATAATATTTATTTTTTGTGAAAATAAAACCATTATCTTTGGCAAATCTATCTATAGCCATAAATCCCATATTATGATATGTGTTCTCATATTCACTATCTGGATTACCTAAACCAACAATTACAAACATAATCTCTCCTCGTATGTATTTTAACTTATATTTAACAATTATTCAATAGTTTTATTATTTTCAATAACACTATTTTCTAATCTTTTATTTGATTTTACTAAAACATTATTTCCAACACTTGAATCTTGAATATAGCAATAAGGCATAATTATTGATGAATCTCCTATTTTAGATGATGTTATATAACTATTAGAAATTGAACAGTTTTCGCCTATACTACTATCAATTATTACCGAATTTTCCTTTATAATGCTATTCTCTCCAATTGCAGTTTCTCCGCAAAGCTTAACATTGCTTGAGATTGTTGCACCTGATCCAACATCAACGCTTGGCTCAAGATAAACATTATCACTTTCAAATACAATACCATCTTCTCTATAAAAATCTATAATTCTTTGTTGCATTATCTTTTCAACTTTTCGCCTAGATTTTTCATCGCAAACCTCAGTAAAATCTTCTTCATTTCGCATATAAGTGGAATCAAAAGAAATATTAGTATTGTTTTTTAAATATTCTGTATCAAAAACAAAACCAATTGGCAATTTTACCGCTTTTGCATTTTTAGCCATAAAATATACTAAGATATCTTCAATTGTAAATTCGCTTAGCAATGGGGTTGTTTCATTCACAACAAACAAAATATCTGCTTTATCAAAATATGGTTTTAAATCTCTTAAAGCAATATCTCCATTAATATTTAAAATCTCATAATCATAATCAATAGCACTCAAAATATACTTATCCAAACTACTATTCAAAATCTTAAATTTGGCTTTTTTCTCATCTTTTACAATTATGAATAGCACCTTTTGACCTGTTATATCATTTACCACACAAGTTTTAATTTCTGTTTCCATATTCTACCCCTTTTTCTCTCTTAGTTTCTTAAAAAATTTTGTTAGCATTTCGCTTGCTTCTTTTTCTAAAACTCCACCTTCGATAATGCATTTATGATTAAAATTTAGTTCATCAACTTTTGCCACAATTCCATATTTTTTATCGTAAGCACCAAAATATAAATTTTTAATCCTTGCCGATAATATAGCACCCAAACACATAATGCAAGGCTCTTTGGTTACATATATATCACATTCATCTAAGCGGAAATTTTTTAATTTCTTGCTCGCCTTTTTTATTGCTAAAATCTCTGCGTGATATAAAGCACATTTGTCTTTTTCTTTCTTATTCCTTGCCTTCGCTATAATCTTACCATCTTTAACTATCACAGCCCCACAAGGTACATCTATTCCGCATTTGCTTGCTTCCTTTAAAGCAACCTTCATAAAATCTTCTTTATTCATACTCGCCTACTTTGCATAAGGAATATTATTTAAAATTGTTGTTTGTCTATATAATTGCTCAAGCAAAACCACACGCATCAATTGATGAGGAAATGTAAATTTTGAAAAAGATAATAGCATATTTGCTTTTTTCTTTATATCTTCGCTCAGTCCCCAACTTCCTCCAATAACAAAAGATATAGTTGAATTGGACAACATAATCTTAGATAATTTTTCAGACATCTTCACGGAGTTTAACTCCTCGCCTCTTTCATCTAAGGCGATAACATATCCTTTCAAAACTTTCTCCATCGCCAAACTTTCTTTTGTTTTAACATTCTCAATATCTGTTTGAGAATAATTCTTAGGCATTTTCTCTTCTTTTAATTCTATGATTTCCATTTGGTAAAACTTAGATAATCTTTTAAAATATTCGGCAATTGCATCATTAAAATATTTCTCTTTAATTGAACCAATGCAAACCACATTAATCTTCATCATAATAGCCCCCAAATAAATGTGAAAATAGTTACAATAGAAGCTAAAACTATTGATGCAATTATAAATATATTATCTTTAAAAGTTTTCTTATAAACATATTTTTGTTTTGGTACAACGAAATCAAGAAGGTCTTTAACTTCTTCATCATCAAGATTTACGCAAGTTGAATCTCTTACCACTTTTCTAGCTTCAAGCGAAACTTCATCTTTGCTTTCGCTATCCAATTTAACTTTTGTGTTATATTCCTTGCTTAAGACTTTTTCCATTTTCTTTACAATACATTCTTTATACATAAGGTAAATTAAAACAGCTAGGATTATTAATGTTGCAAAGAATACAAGACCAATAATCACCATTATCCAAACTGTACCAACTCTTTCAAACAACATTCTAAACCAATCAGCATAGTTTCCACCAAACCAACCAAAAGCGGTTGCACCATTTAAGTAAACCACAATAAAATTATTCATAAAGTGAACAATAATTGATGGAATAATACTCTTTGTTGCCACAGCCATTACTCCTAGGAATATTCCCATAGGAATGGCATAGAAAACTTGCTCGATATTAAGGTGTGCCAACCCAAAACAAATCGAACTTATAATAATTGCTTGCTTAAATCCAGCGTGTTTAGTACCTTGCAAGAGAATACCTCTATGCATAAATTCTTCACAGAATGCTGGCAACAACGCAGTTAAAAATATATCTGCAATAAAATCTTTCATCTCATAAGTGGTGGCAACAGAAACACTATTGCTATGATAACCCACAATAGATAAAAGCCCGCCCGCAACAGATGATAATATCGAATTTAAAACAAATGCAAGCACACCAAAAACAATCGCCATTAAAATAACTTTATAATTAACCAAATTGAAATTACAAGTTTTAAAAACTTGTTTTGGCGTAACCTTATTCAATGTGGTATATAAGATCATTGGTATTAAAAATAAAATACCGATTTGCAATATCACATTCAAAAATATATTATTAATAAAAGAGTCATCAGATAAAACCAAAATGTTTTCCGCAACCAAAATTCTTAAAACCACAAACAAAACAACAACTATGAAATATATCATATATGTTTTGAATATTGATTTATTTTTATGTTCAATAACTTCCATAATCCTAACCCACCATTGTATTTAATAACCAAATTATTATTGATAACCCAAGCCCAATAAAGAAGAAAACTTTTTCTTTTGATTTCATCTCTTCAGTTGGATTATAATCTTTTGTTTTTTCACTTTCTTCCAATTTATCTCCTTTGGTATAATTAATACATTTAATTAATAAGTAAATAACTAAAGCTGCAACCAAAACAAAGAATATAGATATGAAGAAATCCGTAATATTATATTTAGTTTTGCCTTCCAATAATGCTGGCATCACATAATTAATAATCAACACAATTGCATTATTAAAAAAGTGAGTTAACATAGAATATATAACCGAGCCAGAATAATAAGCAACTGCACCAAAGATTATTCCCAAGATAAATTGATAAATAGTTTGTTGCAAAGAACCGTGCATAAGCATAAAAAACAATGCAGATAAAATTATAGCTGATGCAACATCAAATTTCTTAAGCAATCCATTTAAAATAATTCCTCTAAATAGAAGTTCTTCAAATATTGCTGGCAAAACTGCCGAAATAAATATACCAATAAATAACCTACCAATAGTATCCATTTTATAGATAACTGAACTTGGATTATAACCCATTATTGAAAAACCATAATTAAGCAAATTAACAAAAGGTTCTAATAAAAATAAACTAACTAAAGAAACCAACAAACAAAATAGAATATTAATTGGTTTAAATTTATTTTTAAAACCAAGTTCGGAAAATTGATAAATTTTATTTTTCTTATTATATAGAAAATATAAGCTGGAAAACACAATTGGTGAAACCAAATATAAAAAGAATATCACCAATCTATTATTTAATAACTCAACATAATTTATATTACTTACAGAAGATATACCATTTAATAATAGAGCCACAAAAAACGAACCCAAAAGTGTTCCTAAAATAGACCAAAAGAAAACTTTATATGCATCAATTGGCATATAACTATTTCTTTTAAAATTATTATCGTTAAAATCATTTTGCATAAATTTTCACCTTATAATTTATCATAGCACAAAACAACCATCTAAACCAAATTTATTTTTATTTATAAATAAAATTTCTTTATTAAATAAAATATATTTTTCTACACATAATAATTGAAAATGGAGAAACATATATGAAAAAATTTTTATCAATATTATTTATAATTATTATTGCTATAGGTATTATTTCTTGTAATGAAGAACCTTCATTAAATATGCAAGAAAGATTAATCACAGTTTCAAATTCTCAAAGCTTTTCGGATATTGCTTCCGCAGTTTCGCCTGCGATAGTTGGAGTGGTGAGTTCTGATGTGAATAGTGAGAGTGTTGGCTCTGGAGTTTGCGTTTTTAAAGATGGATATATACTAACAAATTCCCATGTTTTAATAAATCCAAATAATATAAAACTATATTTATTTGATGGCTCAACGGCTAACGCATCACTAATATTTAACGACTCCACAAGCGATATTGCAATCATAAAATCTAATAGAAGTATGCCCTATCTAAACTTATCAAAAGATACATTAAATGTGGGAGAAGATGTTATGGCTGTGGGAACTCCTTTATCGTTAATTTTAAAGCATACTTTCACTAAAGGAATAGTGAGTGCATTAAATAGAACTTTAAGTGTTTCCACTCTTTCAGGAGAGAGTTATATGCACGATTTAATCCAACACGATGCAAGCCTAAATCCCGGAAATAGCGGAGGTCCGTTAATCAATTTCAAAGGAGAAGTTGTGGGAATAAACACACTAAAAATAACCTCTGGAGAAGGTATTGGATTTGCAATTCCAATAAAGAATTTTAGCTCTGTTTTAAAGAACTTTATTAAAAATGAAGATTACGAAACACCATATTTAGGAGTTTATGGATACGATACAGAGATAGCAAACTATTACCAACTTACTGACAAAACTAACGGAGTTTATGTCATAAATATAGATAATAATAGCTCATTATATAAGGCTAATGTCAGAAATGGAGATATTATAACTAAGATAAATAATGAAGAAATTAACAATGTTTTGGATTTGAGGGATAAGTTATATTCGTTATCAGCAAGTGATATTGCAGATATAGAAATACTAAGAGATAATGAATATTACTTAGTTAGTATTCCTCTAACAAAACGCCCAATTTAATCTTGACTTAATAAAAAATATTTGATAAAATTCTTAAAAATAAAACAAAGGATTAGTTATGGATTTTAAAGAAAAATTTATTAAATATTTTAACGAAAATATAAAAAGAGAAGGTGCTTCAAACTTGCTAAGTTATTTAGAAAAATCAGATTTTTTTACAGCACCTGCAAGCACAAAATTTCATTCAAATTTTGAAGGCGGATTAGTTAAACATTCAGTTTTAGTTTATGAGAGATTTTTAAATAAATTGAAGAATGAATATGGTGAAAATTATAATCAAGTTATTAGTAATGAGAGTATTGCAATCATCGGATTATTGCACGATATTTGCAAAGTGGATTATTACAAACTAGATTATAGAAATGTTAAAGAAGATGGTAATTGGGTTCAGAAACCATACTACACAGTTGAAGATTCTCTTCCTTATGGTCACGGAGAAAAAAGTGTTTATATAATTAGTAGTTTTATGAAACTAACAAGAGAAGAAGCTATGGCAATCAATTGGCATATGGGTGCTTTTGATACAAGAGTTTTGGGTGGTTCTTATGCTCTTAGTGATGTGTTTGCAAACTACCATACTGCCCTATTATTTCATACATCAGACCTTGAAACTTCATATCTTGATGAAGAATAATTTATAGATAAAAAAGAACTTTATTAAATATAATGTAAATATCTTACATTACAAAAATAAAGTTCTTATTTTTTATTCTTCATCATCTTTATGAGCAATAGCATATTCAAACATTTCTTCCATTTTATCCATACATTTATCTATTCTAAATTGCTCCATAAATTCAACATACTTTTTGCTCATCTCAGCCTTCTCTTTTGGATGGTCTAGCCAATAATCTATCTTCTTTGCTAGGTCCTCTGGGTCGCCGTGATTAAATAAGTTTTTATCAGATAAAGCAAATTGTTTTAGAGCAGCGTTATCGCTATTAGATAAAACAGGGACTATTCCGCAACTTAATGCTTCCATACAACCAATACCCTCAATTTCAATATCTGAAGCGTGAACATATAAATCAGAATAATTTATAGTTTTAATTAAATCTTCTTTGCTTAGAAATGTAAAGATTGGTGGATTTGGAAGTTTCTTACCAAGTTTTTCAAGAGCTTTTCTTTTAGGTCCATTACCCGCTAATATCAATTGAATTTTGTCCTTATATTTGCTATACTCCACTGCTTTAATCAAAACATCTTGTCTTTTCTCATTAGAGTATCTTCCAGAAAGCATAATAATAAATTTATCTTTTAATTCTTCTGGCTTTTCAGATGGCATAGGTTTGAATTCATCTCTAACGCCATTTGAGATAACAAAGTTTTTAGTTTTAAATCCATTCTCCACAAGCTTATCTGCCACAAACTGGCTTGGGCAATGAACATACTTACAACCCTTATAAAAATCCATATTAAATAGTTTGTAGATAAGTTTGTTTACCACTTTAATTTTTTGCAAGTTTACATGGCTAGTAATATTTTCTGGTTGGCAATGAAAAGCGGTTGTGAATGGAATATTTAATTCTTTGCATATTTTCATTCCACACTTACTCATTTTAAATGGTAATAAAAAGTGGACAACATCAGCACCTTTTATAGCATCATAAATGCTTTGCTTTTGAGGTTTACCTAAAGCCACACCATTAACTTTCTTGATATAGTTATCAAAGATAAAAAAATTTCGTGGAGAAACCGTGTAATAGTGCTTATCATCAGATTTATATGTTGAAACAACATAAACCTCGTGTCCGCGTTTCTTCATATTCTCAACTAGTCTGGAAGCCGTTGCACTCGTTCCATTATTAGTTTGACCGAAAACATCTGCCACTAAAGTTATTTTCATATAATTCTCCGTAATTTACTAAATAGTAGTTTATTAATATTATTGTATAATAAATTGATTTGTATTCAAAATGAAATTAATAATGTTTTGCTAGTTTGTATAATTTTAAAGTGTTTAAACAAAAAAAAGAAAGCATATTGCTTTCAATTTTAGAAATCGCCATAAATTCCGCCATCAATTTTTATCACTTGGTTATTTATAAAAGAAGCTTCTGGGCTAGATAGAAAATATACTAAGTTTGCAACATCTTCTTCAGTACCCATTCTTCTTATCATCACCTTTTGAGTTTCTAGGGCTATGAAATCCTCATCCATTCCATCAAGTTCGGTTTCAGTACCAATAAATCCTGGGGCAACTGCATTAACATTTATATATGGTGCAAACTGCACTGCTAAATTATGAGTTAGAGAGATAATTGCAGATTTAGAAGCATCGTAATCAATACACATTGGGAAATATGTGTTTATAGCATTAGTTGATGTTAGATTTATAATATTCCCAGATTTCTTGGCAAGCATTTGCTCGCCCACTAATTTGCTAACTAAAAAAGTACCTGTAACATTAACGGCAAATGTTTTATCAAAATCCTCTTTGGTTCTATCATAAAATAATTTATCTATGCAAACAACTGAGTTATTCACTAAAACATCAATTTTACCAAATTTAGCAATACTCTTATCAACCATTTCACGAACTTCACTTTCGTTTGAAATATCTGCCTTAATTGGTAGAACCTCCACCTTTTTGCCTAACTCTTTAGCAAGAGCCATAGCCCTATCTTTGCTTTGGTTGTAATTTAAAATAATATTAAAATTATTATCTGCAAACTTCTTTGCAATAGCGCTACCAATTCCTCTTCCAGCACCAGTAATTAAAACAACTTTTCTATCCATAAAAATTTTCCTTTCTAATAGGATAACAAAAAGATAATAAAATGTCTATATTTTTATCTAATAATCTAAAGAAAAACTTTACAACATATTTTGCTGTAAAGTTTTTATTTTAAAACTATTTAATTAGTTTAGAAATTTTTATATTAATCTAATTTCTTAAGTTAAATTTTATTTTTTTAATTAGTTTAGTTTATTTTAAAAACCTTGATATTAATTTAATTTTAAGTTGAATTTATTTTATAAAATTTTTATTATAATTAGTTTTTTATTAAATTTCATCTTATAAAATCTTTATATTTACTTTGTTCTTAAATTAATTTTCATAAAGTATAATTTTTAAGATTTTTATAAATAATCTCTTATTTTTGCTTTATAATGCTTCAAACTGAGCTCTTGTTACTCTCCAAGTGACAGATAATGTTTTACCTGAAGCATAATAATTCCAATATTTTCCCCAACCGCTTGGTTTGCTACTTGCTTCGCAATAGATTTGAAGAGTGGAAGAACACCTGTAAAATGGAGAAAAACTATACAATGTAGCTGAAATTGTTGTAACAGACTTCGGTATAAATATTTTTGTTACTCCACTACAATATGTAAATGCACATTCTCCTATACTTGTTACACTATCAGGTATTTTTATGGTTATTAATTCACTGCAACCATAAAACGCATTCTTTCCTATACTTGTTACTGTATTAGGAATAATAGTATTTTTACAGCCTATAACCAATTTATTGCTAGCAGTTTCTATTATAGCATTACAATTATTTCTGCTATCATATTTTTTATTCCTTTTTGCCACTACAATATTTGTTAAACTACTACAATTGTTAAATGGAATACCATCTATAGTTGTTACACTTTCTGATATCTCTATACTTGTTAGTCCACTACAGTTAGCAAATGCTGAATTTCCTATACTTGTTACACTATCTGGTATTTCTATACTTGTTAAACTAGTACAACCATTAAATGCATAATCTCCTATACTTGTTACACTATTCGGTATAATTGTACTCTTACAACCAACAACCAATTTATTGGTACTAGTTTCTATTATTGCGTTACAATTATTTCTACTGTCAAAGATAGTATTACCAGTTTTAACTACTATATTTTTTAATCCACTACAGGATGCAAACGCCAAATAACCTATTTTTGTTACACTATTTGGTATTTCTATACTGGTTAACCCACTACAACTATCAAATGCATAATCGCCTATATTTATAACACTATCTCCAATAATTACATTCATTAATCCACTGCAACTTGTAAATGCATTTTTTCCTATATTTATAACACTATCTGGTATCTCTATTTCTTTTAAACTAACACATTCATGAAAGATATCTCTTCCTGTACTTGTAATGCTATTAGGTATAGTAATCTTTGTTATAGAGGTATAAGCAAAAGTAAGATCAGCAATTTCAGTTATATTATTAGATAGTACTACACTTGTTATATTTTTATTTCGTTTAAAAGCTGAAGTTGAATATGATGTGCCTTTAACAAACCCACTTACAGGCTTGCTATCATACATATTTGGAATGACCACTTCTCCACTTGGAGATGTGGTGCTTTCACCAGCAACTAAATATGAATTACCATCACTAGATAATGTAAATACTAATCCAGTAATAGATGCAGTTTTAGAATATATAGGAGAAATTAAAGAGGAATCATTTAAAGATTGAGAAAGATAATCATCTGAAACAACCTTAGTTAGTCCTTCATCGAAGAACCAGCCTGTGGAATATTCTGCAGTTTGCTGAGTGGCTAAATATTCGCCTAGAGTTTGACCAGATAAAGTACTTGAACTAACTGTGGTTGGAGAAGCTTCATCAACACTTGTTACAATAGTTCCATTATTATCCCCACCAACATTAAAATTAAAAGTTACACCTGCATCAAAATTTGGTGCTAAGCCAAAATCTGCATTGATTGTTCCTGTTCCGCCTTTGGCTAGAGATAGAGTTACTGAATATGTAAATATATCTCCTGCTTTTAGGTCATATCCTGAAGTGCTAGATACAGCAGTTAGAGTATTATTTCCTTCTGTATCTGAATTAAGAGTTACCTTTGGTTTATGGTTCTCTGCTCCAGTTCCGCTTTCTTCTGCTTCTGCTGGAGTTTTTGTTACTTTAATATTTAATGGTGTTAGGCTCTTATTTCTTACATAATATGTAAATTTTATTGCATTTGGATTATTTACACCATCATCGGTGGTATCTGTAAAATTGCAGCTTAAATCACCGACTATATTTGCATCTGTATTTGTTGTGGTTGGAGTGATAGTAGTTTTAGCTATTTCTTTACTCTCATCTCCTCCAGTTGCTTTAGCCCAAAACTCTAGGTTTACTCCTGCTTGAGCTGTCCAAGATACATTTGCACTAATATTTGCATTTCCAGCAGTTGC
>CAKVMJ010000028.1 GCA_934772445.1 uncultured Clostridia bacterium | reverse complement strand
GCTCCAGAAGTTATTGGTGCACACTTAAAAGAAGGTACAATTCCTTCAACAGTTGTTCAAGGAATGGATATTAATGTAGCTGGTGCAGTACTTGTTCTAGAATTAAATAACGGAACTGAAAAAGAAGTTTCTTATGAAGATTTAGAGTTTGATTTCACTGGTTATGATAAAAATGGGGAAGTGGGTAGTACTCAAAGATTTAGCGTAAAATGTGATGATTGTGCCACTCCAGTTTTAGTAAGCGTGGAAATCGTAGCGCCTAGAATTACAGATGTTTCTATTGTTAATGGAACTGTTGCCGATGAAATCACAGTTGATGAAACTTTAGACACATCAAACTTAAAAGTTAGAGTAACTTTTGAAAATGGTACTGATAAATTAGTTCTAGCGTCAGACCCTGATTTAACTATTGATGCTTCAGCAATTAATAATCAAGTTATTAACATCAATGGTTATGATTTGATTGTTACATATAAAGACCAAGCACCTTTAATTCATAAAGTTAAAGTTGTGGCAAAACAAAATGCAGTTATTAAAACTGGCACAATGAAAACTAAAGTTTATGTTGGTCAAGATTTGAATTTTGATAACTTAGTATTGGTTGTAACTCAAGATGATGGTTCAACTAAAGATGTTCCAAAATCAGAACTTGAAGCAGATGCAATCAACTTAAATAATTTTGATAAAACAACTGCTGGTACATATACAATTAAAATTACTTATTGTGGTACAGTTTATGATTTCGTTATCACAGTTGAAGAAAAGCCAACAGTAACAATTAAGGCTGGTACTTTAAGTACAATTTTATTCAAAGGCAATGCTTTGGATTTATCTAAATTAGTATTGAATGTTGTTTATGCGGGCGGTTCAAGTGAAGAAGTTAATGCAGATGATGCTAGAATTAATATTGATGCAAGCAACATTAATAAAGATGAAGTTGGTACATATCAATTAAAAGTTACATTTGATGGACTTCTTTATACATTTGATATTCAAGTTAAAGAACCTGAGATTGTATCTTCAAAACTAAAAGATGGTATTTCATTTAGTACAACTATCGAGCAAGGAAATGAAATTGATTTCACAAACTTTGCTGTAACTGTTACTTATGATGATGGTCACACAGAAGATGTATTCTATGGTGATTCAAGATTGGTAATTGATTTGAGCAACTTCGATAAAAATAAAGCTGAAACTCAAACAATTAAATATACTGTTGATGGTAAAGAAGGATCATTTAAAATCAAGGTAGAAGTTCCTGCATATAATGCTGAAATTACAAGTTTCACAAGTGATTTTAAAACAGAATATGTTACAAATTCTTCAGCAAAGCAAGATAGTGCAAAGCAATCTGAATTTGTTCAGTTAGGAAAAGAAGTTAAGGTTGGTTCAAACAATGCTGTTGACTTTAGATTTAGAGCATTTGCTGGCGAAAATGAAAGAAATTATTCTCAAATGAACATTAGCATTAAAATTGAAAGATTTGTTAATGACGCATATGTTGAATTAACAGGTAATGATTTGCTTCCTTATGCAACTGTTGATCCAAGAAAACATACAATCCAATTTACAAGCCTTGCAAACGGTGAAAAGTTTAGAATTACTTCAACAATTCTAAATAAAGCAGAAGGAAGAGAAATTGATCCTATAGTTATAGATAATGTTAATGTTATAGATGCATATAATGTTTATAACGCTCACGATTTATCTGTTATAGATAATAAAAACGAAAACGGTTATTGGACTGAATTGAAAGCAGAATGGGGATTAACAAATGTTAATGTAAAGGCTGTTGTTTTGATGGGTGATATTAGTATTACAAGAGCAGATCTTCCAGATGGCCAATTCTATACAAGAGAAGAATTATATGATGGCAATAATTTAAAAGCACAATATAGACAACCTTATGGCTATAAACTTGATGATAAGGGTGCAAAGACAGACGAAGTTATTGCGTTAGATCCAGTTGGCTCAATTAAAGATAACCAAGAACATCTATATGTAAGAAACATAAAAGATGATGAAGAATTTAATATTTATGGAAATTACTTTAATATTAATGCTCAAGGAGTGCCTAAAGCAGTTTATGGTTCAGATACTAATACTAGCAACCAAAATTGGTATGTAAATGCTAAAGATGGTGAGAAAAGTTATGTTTGTATGCATAAGGCATTAATGAGATTCGAAGGTCTTAGAGAAGATGATAGCACTACAAGTATAAATGAAAGCTGGATTGAAAGATATGCATCTCAAGGTGTCGCTAAAATTCAAGATGTTAATTTCCTAGGGAATGGTAAAAGAGATGATGATGCAGATGAATCAGGCGGAATTATCCTTTGCAAGATTAATTCTGTAAGTGCAGAAGTTAATAACACAATTCACACAAATTTCCATATTGGTTGGTTTAGTGAATATGGTTACAATTTTGAAGGTTTTGATTTAAATACTGCAGAAGGCAGAAAGATAGCATTAGAAGGAAATCCTGATAAGAATGCTAGTATAATTATAAAAAATTCTAAAGGCTATGAATCATATAGTAGTTTGTTCTATGTTTGGGGAACTCCTAATTTTGTCATTGAAAATGGCGAATTTATTGGTGCTGGTGGTCCAGTTATGATTATGGATCATGTTGATGCGGCGGCTGCGCCAATTAGACATCAAGCATCAGGAACTAACACAACATATTGGGTAGGCGGATTGGCTTCATATGTTGATGCGATTAATTGTAAATTAGAATCTATGGTTGTTGGTTCAGAACCTTGGTTCTTAACATTTGGTGGATCTGATACAGAACTTAATCCTATCACAAAAGTTTTAGGACAGATTTCTAGTACTGATGCAGGTTTTGGAGTTGCCGGAGCAGAAAAAACATTCTTAAAAGCAAATAGCGATAATGTTAAACAAATGAACATGATTTCAATCTTTAAGTTTGGTGCAAAAGAAATGCCTACAAGTGCTGGTTACTCTAGAAGCAGAATGAGATTATTCAATACAAGAGCAGATTATGAAGCATATCTATCAACTGGTAAACTTGCTGATGGTACATCAACTCATTATGGTTATGATAGAAGCATTGATTGGACAAAGAAGGCTTCAAATTTCGGTAAAACAGAGCAAGAAAAACAAGTATTTGCAGGTTTAAGTGCTCAGTTAGGTAAATATAACGAAGGGTTCTATGCAGGTCCAGGTGCTAGAAAATGTATGTTTAATATGGCTTATGGCTCTTCTACTGGCAATCCAGACTTGGCTAGCTCATTTACATTTGAAAGTTCTTCAACAGGTGTTGCAGATTATGTTAATTCAGAGAACTTTAATAAAGATGTTTTAACAGGCGAATATGTAAACCTATATCTTCCAAATGGATTTGGTGCTATTTTCCAAACTTGGGATAGAGCATAGTTTATAAAAAAGAAACTTCATTTAGAAGTTTCTTTTTTGCGTTTAATAGATGTTTCAAGAATAAAAAAAATATTAAATAAAATTCAAAAGTAAAATTTATTTATTAAATCTTTACATTTTAGTGTATTTTTGATAACATAACAATATAGGAGAGAGTTATGCTAAAAGTTGGAGCAGATAACGAAAAGATTAAATATATATTAAATGGTAAATATGAGAAAGATGGCTATGTTTTGATTGATGATTTATCTATTTTAGAATATGATAATTGTAAAAATAGTGATATTCAATTTGCTGTGGTATGTGAAGAATTAATAGAGAGCGATGAGGCTAAAAACTTAGTTAAATATTATTCTCAATTTAATACATTGTCTGTTTCAGAAAAAGTTTTCAATAGGCTTGTTTCTAAAGAGAATTGTGCTGGCATTTTGATTGTTACAAAACTAAAAGAAGATAAATCCTTTTTAGATAGAGAAAATGCATTTATATTAGTTTGTGATGGATTAGAAATCTCAGGCAATATAGGAACGATTATACGAACTTCTGAAGCCACACAAATTGATGGCATAGTATTTACAAATATAAAGGCAAAAGTGGGCGATAAGGTAGTTAGAAGCAGTAGGGGAACTATTTTTAATGTACCATTTTGCATAATTGATGATGTGGAAGAATTAAAGAAAACTTTAAGGGATAAAAACTATAGAACAATCGTTTGCGAACCAGAACAAGGAATAGATTTTAAAGATTTTAATTATTTAGGCAAAGTTGCATTTATAGTTGGTTCTGAAAGATATGGCGTTAGTAAACTATGGTTTGATGATAAAAGCGAATATCTAAAAATAAAAATGTTTGGCAAAATGGATTCGCTAAATGTTGGCGTTGCCACTTCAATTATTCTATATGAAGCAAAATATAAAAGAAACTAGATTTTCTAGTTTCTTTTTGCTTAAAATTTTTATAATTACAACTTAGAGTGACCAATCAATAGGGGTTTTACCAAGTTTTTCAAGTATTTCATTTGTTTTGCTGAAGTGTTTGCAACCAAACCAACCGCCTTGGTTAGCACTCATTGGGCTAGGGTGAACAGCAGTTAAAACATAATGTTTAGATTTATCTATATTAGCACCAATTTTCTTAGCACTATTTCCCCAAAGAAGGAAAATAACTGGGTCCTCTCTCTTATTTAACAACTCTATAATTTTTGATGTTATTTTTTCCCAACCTTTACCTTGATGGCTATTTGGTTGATTTTTTCTAACAGTTAGAACCGAGTTTAGTAGTAAAACGCCTTGTTTTGCCCATTTTGTTAAGTTTCCGCTCTTGGGAATATCACAGCCAATATCATCGTGAAGTTCTTTAAAAATATTTTGCAATGATGGAGGTAATGCCACATCTTCTTCCACTGAAAAACTAAGCCCGTGAGCTTGTCTTTCATTATGATATGGGTCTTGACCAATAATTACAACTTTCACATCTTCATATTTTACTAAATTTAAAGCATTAAAAACATTTTCTGGCTTTGGAAATATAGTATGGTTGTTATATTCTTCCGCTAAAAATTTTTCTAAATTTTTATAACTTTCTGTTTCAAATTCATCTTTTAATAAATCGTACCAACTCTTTCTAATTAAAAACATTCTTTTTTCCTCTGTTATTTTTTAAGTTTAACATAATTTTATAAAATAAACAAACAACTATTTGGTTGTTTTAGTTTATTTGTGATAAAATAACTATGGAAGGTGGCTATAATGGACTTAATAGTTAAAACAAATAAAAAGAAAGTTAAGAAATTTGGATTAGCACTAGGTGGGGGCGGAACTAAAGGCTTTGCTTTAATTGGTGCTATTAAAGCTTTTGAGGAAGAAGGTTTAAAGTTTGATTATGTGGCAGGAACAAGCGTTGGTTCAATGGTTGGTGCTTTTTATTGTGCTGGAAAAACAGCTGATGAGATGCTTAAATATGCGCTAACTTTAAAAGAAAAAGATATAAAAACATCTAGAATTCCGTTTACTCCTTCAAAAACTGAAGGTCTTGAAAAGGTGGTAATGAATGCCCTTGGAAATATAGACATTAAGGATTTGAAGATTCCTTTTTGTGCGGTGGCTGTGGATATAAAAACGGGCGAAGAAGTTCATTTAGAAGAAGGAAGCGTGGTTAAAGCTGTGGCTGGAAGTTGTGCCGTGCCGGGCGTATTTTATCCAGTTCAATTTGGCAACTATTTACTTTTTGATGGTGGGCTTCAAAATACCATTCCTGCAAATGTACCAAAATTGAATAATTGCGAAATAACTATTGGTATTGATATAAATAGTAGTAGAGGAAGCGGTACAGATAGCACAAATTATATCCAATTGTTATCTCAAAGCATATCTGTAATGATGAAAAGTAATACAATTAAAGGTTATTTGAATGCAGATATTATGATTCAGCCAGATATGAAAAAATATAAAAGTAGTAAACTTGATTTTGCTATGGAAATGTATGAAGAAGGTTATAGAGCAACAATGGAAAGAATACCAGAAATAAAAGAACTATTCTCAAGAAGAAAAGAAAAGAAGAGAAATTTCTTTAAGTTCTTAAGATTCTGGAAAAAGACTAAAAAACCTATTGATAATGTTAATGTTGTGGAGCAAGAACGAACTAGTAAATAATTATGGAATTTAGAACAAAAGAAGAAAAAGAAACAAGAAGGAAGTTTAGGCGAGGCATAAAAATTAACAGAGCAATTATATGCTTAGTTATAAATTTTATCTTGCTTTTTTCTTTGTTTTTTATGGGTGAGATTGAGATACTAATAAAGTTGAAACCAAACCTAAAATTTTTAAATAATGCTAGTTTTGAAATACATTTCGTTGATGTGGGACACGGCGATGCAATATTAATAAAACTTCCAGATAATAAAACAATGATGGTTGATTGTGGGAGCAAAGAAGCATATAACGATTTAAGCAGATATATTGATAAAGTGTTTTTTAAATCGGATAGAAATAGAACTATTGATTATTTTATTCTAACGCATAGTGATACCGACCATATCGGTAATATGCAAAGTGTGATAAATGCCTATAATATTGGCGAAATTTATCACTCATCAGATTTGAATAGTATGTATTTTTATCCTGAAATTAAAGATGCAATTGATTTGAAAAATATAAAAACAACTATAAATGAAAGTGGGCTTGTAATTAATGGAGATGGATATAATATCACTTGGCTAACACCAGTGAATGAATATTATGAAGAGAAGAATGATTATAGTGCTATTTTATATTTTGAGTTTACGAATTATAAGTTTATTCTAACAGGCGATGCAACGAGTGAGGTGGGCGAGATTGAAGCTTTGAACTATTTCATAGATGATGTTGATGTGGATATGATAAAATTAGGGCATCACGGTTCAGCCACAAGTACAAGCTTACAATTCTTAGAAACTTTCAAACCAGAAGTGGTTGTGATTTCAAATGGCGAAGGGTATGGTCACCCAGCAAGTAGCACTATTGAAACTTTAGCAGAGTATGATTCATTGTATAACACAAATTTAATGGATTATTATGATACATTGCATAAAGGCAATATAATAATCACAGGTAATGAAATCAATACAATTAAAAATTTAAACGATTATATTTTTGTTGACTATTATTTAATTGTTATTGCCGTTGTGGTTACCACATCTATAATATCTTTTATACCTACAAAACTTTCAAGAAAAGATTGGTATATCTATCTTAAATTTAAAAGAAAATTCTTTAAAGATTTAAAAGTTAAAAAATAAAAAAACATATTAGGTTTTTCCTAATATGCTTTTTATTTCTATTCGCCTTTAGATAATTTTAGATAACCTTCATATCTTTCTTTAGCTAATGCTTTTGCTTCTTCAAATAACTTTTCTGCAAGTTCTGGATTTTTTGCTTTTAATGATTTATATCTGCTTTCGTTCATTAAAAATTCTTCATAATCCAAAGTTGGTTCTTTGCTATCTAGGATAAATGGATTTTTGCCCATTTCTTTTAATGTTGGGTTATATCTCCATAAATGCCAGTAACCGCTATCAACGGCTCTCTTCATTTCGCTTTGAGAGTTTGACATATTAATTCCGTGGTTAATGCAAGGTGCGTAAGCAATTATTAATGAAACGCCATTGTAAGCCTCAGCTTCTGTGATAGCTGTTAGGAATTGATTCATATTAGCACCCATACTAACTTGTGCCACATAAACATTTTTATAGTTTGTTGCCATCAATCCTAAATCTTTTTTATTTGTTCTTTTTCCGTTTGATGCGAATTTTGCAACTGCACCTAAAGGTGTGGCTTTACTTGCTTGCCCGCCAGTATTACTATAAACTTCTGTGTTTAAAACTAAAATATTAACATTTTCTCCACTTGCAAGTACATGGTCTAATCCGCCATAACCAATATCGTAAGCCCAACCATCTCCACCAATAATCCAAACGGAATTTGTTGCGAAATGGTCTTTTAATATTTCTATATTTTTCTTTATATTTTCATCAATATTTTTATCGCTTTCAATTTCAGCTAGAATTTCTTTGCCAAGTTCTCTTTGTTTTTCAACATTGCTTATACCTAAATATTCATCAATTTTGGAAATTAATTCTTTATTACTTGTATTTTCCTTCAATGTTTGCAATCTTTCAATCAATTGTTCGTGGTTTATCTTCAATCCAAGTTTAATACCCAAACCAAATTCTGCATTATCTTCAAATAGTGAGTTTGCCCAAGCAATACCATTTCCATTTTCATCTTTTGTGTAAGGGCAGGTTGGTGCACTACCTCCATAAATACTAGAACAACCAGTTGCATTTGCAACTACCATTCTATCACCAAATAATTGAGAAACAACTTTAATATATGGTGTTTCACCGCAACCAGCACAAGCACCGCTAAATTCAAAATATGGTGCAAGAAATTGGCTACCTTTGATTGTATTTGGTTTAAATACATTGCTCTTATATGATTTTAGAGAAGAGATATAATTATATTTTTCTTCTTCAGTTTCCATAACATCACTAGCAGATTTCATTTCAAGTGCTTTATTTTTGCTAGGACAAACACTAGCACAAACGCCGCAACCAGTACAATCTTTAGGGCTAACTTGCATAACAAATTTGTAATCTGGTTCGGCTGTTGCATCTAAAGATTGAAGGGAATTAGGTGTGTTTACCAAATCTTCTTTTTTAACAAGATGAGGTCTGATACAAGCGTGAGGGCAGGCAAAAGCACACATATTGCATTGAATACAATTTTTGCTTTCCCAACAAGGTAACTCACTTGCAACACCTCGTTTTTCAAACTTAGTTGTACCAGTTGGAACAAATCCTCTTGGATTAAATGAACTAACTGGAAGAGTGTCGCCATCTAGTTTTTCAATTGGTTTAATAAATTCGTTATAGTATTTGTTCAATTCATCTGAATCTGTTTTAATATTATCTTCTTTTAGATTTGCCCAAGCTGAAGGAATTTCAATTAATTCTAAATCACTTGAAGCACTATCTATTGCTTTATAGTTTTCTTCTAAAACTTTTTCGCCAAATTTAGCATAACTTTTCTTTGCAAACGCTTTCATTTCTTTAACTGCTAAATCGTAAGGAAGAATATTTATTAGTTTGAAGAATGCGGATTGCATAACAAGGTTTATTTTGTTTCCAAGCCCTAAATCTTTAGCGATTTTATATGCATCAATCGTATAAAGTTTAATATTTTTAATAGCAAGTTCTCTCTTGAAATTTGTTGGGAAAATTTCTTCCATTTCTTTTAGATTCCAGCCAGTGTTTAATAATAATGTTGCATTATCCTTAACATTTTTAAGTATGTTATATTTTTTAACATAAGTTTGGTTGTGAACTGCAACAAAATCTATATTATCTAGCAAATAACTTTCTTTAATAATGCTTTCACCAAATCTTAAATGGCAAATAGTTGCGTTTCCGCTTTTCTTACTATCATATTCAAAATATGCTTGTCCGTTTAAGTTTGTGTTATTACCAATGATTTTAATGCTACTCTTATTTGCACTAACAGTACCATCTCCGCCATATCCATAGAATTTACATTCATAAACATTTTCGCTAGGGTGGATTTGTCTTGTAACTTTTAAAGATTGGTTTGTAACATCATCTGTAATACCAATAGTGAAATGATTTTTAGGTTCTTTTTCAAGTAGGTTTTCAAATACTGCATTGCAATAAGATGGTGTAAATTCTTTGCTTCCTAGTCCAAATCTTCCGCCAACGCAAGTAATATTCTTAAATTTGCTATCAAATAAAGCACAACGAACATCTTTATATAAAGGTTCGCCATCACTTCCGCTTTCTTTTGTTCTATCTAAAACTGCAATTGATTTACAAGTTGAAGGGATAGCATTAATAAATGCTTTAGAATCAAAAGGGCGATAAAGTCTAACTTTAATAACACCAACTTTAGCGTTTTCAGTTTTATTTAGATGATTAACTGTAAGCTCAGCAATTTCTGCTCCGCTACCCATTAGAACGATAACTCTTTCTGCGTTTGGGTCGCCAACATAATCAAATAAGTGATAATGCCTACCTGTAATTTTTCCAACTTCATTCATTGTTTCTTGAACGATTGAAGGAGTTGCCTCGTAATACTTATTGCAAGCTTCTCTATTTTGGAAATAAATATCTGGGTTTTGTGCTGTGCCTTGTTGATGAGGATTAGATGAATTTAAGCATCTGCTTTTAAATTCTGCAATTTTATCGTAAGGAACAAGTTTTTTAACTTCCTCCATATCAATATCTTCAATTGTGTTAATTTCGTGGCTAGTTCTAAAACCATCAAAGAAATGCACAAATGGAACGCTTGCTTTCAAGGTTGATAAATGTGCAACCAAAGCCATATCCATTGCTTCTTGAACAGAATTTGAACAAAGCATAGCAAAACCAGTTTGTCTAACACTCATAACATCGGAATGGTCACCAAATATAGATAAGGCGTGGTATGCCAATGCTCTTGCTGAAATATGCATAACGCAAGGAGTTAGTTCGCCAGCAATCTTATACATATTAGGTATCATTAAAAGCAAACCTTGACTCGCTGTGAATGTTGTGGTTAAAGCACCACCAGCTAAAGAACCGTGTAATGCTCCGCTTGCTCCGCCTTCACTCTGCATTTCAACTATCTTAACTGTGTTTCCAAAAATATTTTTTCTTCCTTCACCAGCCCATTGGTCGCAGATTTCAGCCATAGGACTTGATGGAGTGATGGGATAAATTGTTGCAGCTTCGCTTAGTGCATAAGCAATAGTGGCAACTGCAGTATTGCCATCAACTGTTATCTTTTTCAATATTCTTCTCCTTAAATCTTAGTTTAAACATATTTTAAAATGATTAAAATTTGTCTATATTTAGTATATTTTCCATTAGTTTAAAAGTCAAACAAAAACAAAAGAGTTTTAGGGATTATTTTTATAAATAAAAACAAATTGTTTTTAATAATTGAAAAAATGTTGTAAAATATAATTGGTGAAAATATGAATGTTTTGTTAATTATAAGTTATTTAGGAAAAAATTATAATGGGTATCAAATTCAAAAGAATGGCAGTTCTATTCAAGAAGAATTAGAAAAAGCATTATTCTCTATTATTGGTAAACCTGTTAAAACCAGTGCGTCGGGCAGAACTGATGCCTGTGTTTCCGCCATCAAACAAGCGGTTTCGTTTGAGTTAGATGAGTTACCAAAGAATCTTGATAAGCGTTTGAATTTGATATTACCAAGCGATATTAGAGCATTATCTATAAAGGTTGTTGATGATAATTTTCACGCAAGATTTAATGCTAAAAAGAAAACATACTTATATAATTTCTATTGTTCCGATACTAATATTCCGTATTTGGACCAAATTGCTTTAAGAGTTAACGAAAATATAGATATTAAAAAAATGCAATGTGAAGTTAAAAACTTAATAGGTACTTTTGATTTCACAAGTTTTTGTGCAAGTGGTAGTAGTGTGGAAGATAAGGTTCGAACTATATATAATGCTAAAATCATAGATAATGGAATGTTTTATTCATTAGAGATAACAGGTAATGGTTTCTTATATAATATGGTTAGGATTATTATGGGAACGCTTATTGAAATTGGTTATGGAAAAATTAAGAGTATGAAAAATGTGATTGATAGCAAGTCTAGGCAGATGGCGGGAAAAACAGCTCCGCCAGATGGATTAGTTTTAAAAGATATTGAATATTAATTTGATTTGTTTGCTTAAATAGTTTCGATTTGCTATTATTTTATAGGAGATGAAATGACAAGGGAAAGTAAGATTATAACTAGCGTAATAATTATAGCATTGGTAGCATTTGCAATAATTGCTATTATCTTTATTCCACTTCCTCAAATTAGCACATATAATCAAGCGATTGGTGTTGCTGATTATAAAGAAAGAATGGGCATACTTTATGAAGTTGAGGAATTGCAAAAACTAAATAAATATGGAGAAGAATACGCTAATTCTTTTGATAATGTTAATCATAATCAAATTTTAAATTCAAGAAAAAAGATGTTTGGAATTAATGGTGAGAATGCTATCACTGTTAATGGGCAAACTTTCTATACTTATATAACTTTAGATAAAATGCTGGATACTTCATTAAGTTATTTTACTGCTTTATCTAAATCGTTAGAGGGAACTTCAAGAAGCGAGCAAAGACAAGTTGAGAGGCTTGCTAGTTCGTTTAGAATAACTGCTAATAATTTAGTTAATCAAATAAACGATTTAAAGCAAAATCAAAAGAATAACTTAGAGAGTGAAGATGATATTAAAATGCTTACAAATAAGTATGTTAATGTTCAAAACACTTATAGAAATTTGATAAAAACTCAAGCAAATTTAATTATAAAATTAAATGAACTTGTTAATAAACATTCATTTAATGGCGAATATGTTGATACCACTTATTCTGTATTGCTAGGCAGTTTTGCTTATGCGTTTAAAGAGAGTATGGAAATGGAATTTCAAGCTGAGAATGGCTATTTGTTAGATTCTAGTTTAATTTATGATAACATTGAAAAATATGTTGGCGGAACAAATATTTTTTCTTCTGTTAGTGAAAGAGAATTTATATATGCTTATAGAAATATTTATAAAAATTATATTGATGGGTTAGAAAAAATGTTTAAACTAACTCACGATATAAAATCCAATGTTGTTAATAGAGATGATTTTGCTAATTCAGATATAAATGTTAAATTTCAAAAAGATGTTAGAATTGTACTAACTCAAATTGGTATTAAATAGGGAGGGATTACAATGAAAAAACTTATTGCATTGATTTTAATTGTATGTTCATCGTTAAGTTTGTTTATTGCTTGTGGTAATCCTAATAAAACTATTGAACAAGTACAAAATCGTTACCAAGAAATGGTGAATACTTATAAAACCGAAAAAGTTGAATTTTTTGGAGATACATCTGCAAAGCAAAGCAAAACAATTGTTGTTAAATTTAACGAACCTGAGGTTCGTGGGAAAATTGCCTCATCAAATAATGATGAAGTAACTCTAAGATTTAGAGCATTAAATGATATTCAAGCGAATTTGTTAAAATTTATCTTTAGATATTATGAAAATTGGAATGAATCGTTCTATGAAAATTTGAAGAGTTATGATTACGAGCAAAAAGAATTAAATGCTCTATTTGAAAAAATTGAAAACTTAGATAATGCTTTGAAAAACTTTCAAAGTATAAAAGATACATTTGAAGCAGATATAATAATGCTAAATGTTGAAGGTAGTGAAGTTGCGATTATAAATCAATTTGCTTATGAATATAACAAAGTGATTGAAAAAAGCATAGAGTTTGTTGATTATTTCAGGTCTTTTCATTTAAAAACTATTTTTGGCGGAGATACAAAAATCACCAATGTTAATTCTGGTCAAAGGCTTTTAGATGAGGCGTACTTAAATTTAGCAAAGTATGTTTACTATTCAAATGTTGATGTTTATAACTATTCTATTGGAAAGAAGGGTATTTGCGACCAATTAGACTTAATGAAAAATAGTGCAAGTAAGTTTATTTTTATAGATGCATTGCAAATAAGATTATCTGATTTGGGTAGTAATATAACAAACGAACTTTGCCAAACAATTTTTGATGACACTCTAACTAACAAACTTGATAATATAGATTATAATAGTTCGTTATTTAAGCAATCTTTAAATATTTATTTAAGTTTGCAAGATAATTTAGATTATTATACATTGCTTAGAGTTGAGTTAGGATTGATTGAAGGTATTTCAATTAATGATTATGTTGAGAACTTTAATATAGATGAGAGTATTGCATATCAAAATAGAATGTATATGGTGGATTTCTTATATCCAGAATATATAAATCTTATTAACGAATTATTGAGTTAAAAACATAATATTATATAATATGAAATTAAAGAAACTGTCTTGACAAGTTTCTTTTTTATGTTAAAATTATCACGAATAGGAGAATAATTATGATTGATAAAGAAAGAAGAGAACAACAGAGAATGACAGATTTTATAATTGGTAAATATATAGAATATAAATCTGATACAAAAGCAAGATTTTTTGAGGATTATTATGATGAATATCTAACTGATCAAGAAACTGCAATTTCTAGTATTTACACTATGAAATACATAGGTAGCTATGATTTAGAAGGTTCTAACACTTCATTAACAGATATGGAATACTTACAAATGATGCAAGATAGAATTGAAAACTTTTTATTAAGCACAAGCTTACCAGAAAAAGAACTTAAATATTCTAAAATGACAGATAGTGTGGCTTTTGCATTAATGGAACCAGAAAAATTTAGACAAATGAAAGAAAAGCAATCTGCTATTGAAACTTTGGCTGAAGCGTATGTTTTAAATCCAGATATAATAGGTAATGCAAGCAAGCTTGGAAGATTTAAGTTTACAACATTGATGATACATAATAATAAAGTTGCAAATAATGAAGAAATATCTGAAGAAGAACAAAAATTATTTGATTGGATAAATGAAACTTCAATGAAGGGTGTTATCAATATGGAAGTTGATAAAAAAGAGAAAAATAGTGATTTAAATCCAGATATTGATTTTGATTTGCTAGATAATGGGTATAAAACTCAAGAAAGATAAAAAAATTAACAAAATATTATAAAAATTTGATTTAAAGCATTGACTTATTTTTAGATTTATATTAAAATTGATTTGCGTGAAAAAATTGTTGATAAGAAAATTGAATTAGCCCCTCAAGATTTTAATCAATATAAAATTCCCAAGAACTGAAATTTAGGAGAAAATTTATAATGAAAACTTTAATGGCAAAGAAAGAAACTGTAACTAGAGAATGGTTATTAGTTGATGCTGCTGGACTACCTC
>CAKVMJ010000027.1 GCA_934772445.1 uncultured Clostridia bacterium | reverse complement strand
AAAAATGGAAGAAAAAGAGAACAGTACTGTTTTTGGTATGATGTTTAAATCAACCAGAAGAAGAAATGGTAACACTTTCTGGACTGCTTGTGCAGGTATGATTTTAGCATTGTTGCCATATTTTGTTCTAGGTGCATTAGGTTTCTTTTTAAGAGATAAAGCACCAAAACTTTGGATCGTTTGTGTATGTATTGGAGCAATGTTATTTGGTCCGCTTCAATATGGCTACATTAGATTCTATAATAAATTAACCACAGAGGGAAATGCAAATATATTCTCAGTTTATGATTTCTGGAATATGGATAATTTTGTAATGGTATTATTTGGCGGATTATTGCAAGCTGTTTGCTATATTATCTGTTTTGCTATCGTTATCGTTCCTATTCTTATCTTAAAGAGTACAACTTGGGCAATTGTTGCTGCTTGTGTGGCTGTTGTAATTATGATGCTATTAATAGCATTCTTCTCAATGGTATATTTCTTTATTGAACATCATCACTATGCAAGTTTTGGTGAAGCAATGAGAACTTGCTATGTTAGAATGAGAAGAAACAGAATGAGTATGATGAGTTATAAAGTTTTATTCTATGTATTCTTTTTAATCATCGCTGCTCTAACTGGTTTGTGCGGTTATAAAATTTCACAAATTTTCGGAACTGAAAGAGAAGTTTGGGGAATTGTATTCGCTTGCATCGGTATTGCATTCTTATTCGTTGTTTGCGTATTTATGTTCACTTGGTATCATTCAACAAACCATTTATATTTCGAACAAATCTTAGATTATAACGAAAAGAAAATGGCTAGATTAAAAGCTAAAGAAATGGCTGGAAAAGAAGAACAAGTTCAAGAAGAACAACCTAAAGAAGAAGCTGTAGAACAACCTAAGGAAGAAATTACTGCTCCAAAGAAAGCACAAGCTAAAAAAGCTACAACTGCTACAACTAAAAAAGCAACAGCTCCAAAGAAAACAACTACTGCTAAAAAAACAACAAAAGTTGAAGAAGTAAAAGCAGAAGAGCCTAAAACAGAAGTAAAATTGGAAGCTCCAAAGAAAACAACTGTTAAGAAAACTACTACTGCTAAGACTACAACTAAAACAGTTACAAAGTCAACTGCTAAAAAAGCAGAACCAAAAGCTGAAGGTATTGAGCCACCTAAAAAGGCTACAACAAAAAAGACTACAAAATAAATTTGTAAATTAAAATGAAAAGAAACGCTAAATTAATAATAGCGTTTCTTTTTTGCCCTTATAGTTTAACTTTAAGTAATTTTAAAATTAACACTTAATCAATACTCTTGAATAAAAAATATAAAAGTTTTCTAATTTTGAATAATAAAGTTTCTTTTTCTAAAACTAAGTAAAAAGGAAGTTAATTATGAAAAAAACAGGTATGGTAAGAAAAATTGATGAATTAGGCAGAATTGTAATTCCTAAGGAAATAAGGCAAACTTTAAGGCTTTATGAAGGAATGAAAATTGAGATGTACATAAATGATGATAATGAAATAGTGTTAAAAAATTATAGTCCAATTTTTTCAACCAGTATGCTTATTATGCAATATATAGAAGTTTTATCTAAGGTTTTGAATAAAGAAGTTTTCGTTTGCGATAGAGATAAGATTGTAAATTATGTTGGTAATCATAAGAAAAAATACATAGATAAAGAGATTAGTTCAAAACTTATGGAATTTATTAATTCTTGTGAAAATTATATTGGAAGCCTTGATAATGGTACAACATTGGTTGAAATTATAAATGGAGAGGTACAAGAAATTAGAGATGAAGTTATATTTCCAATTATAGTTAATAATGTTTGCGAAGGATTACTCGGAGTATTGAATTTTGATGAAGGAAAAATTGATTCTTGCGAAATTCGCAATATTGAGCTGACAGCCAAATTTCTGCAAAGGCAATTAAGTTATGATTAAATTTTTTAGAAAGCAATCTTTTTTGTTTAGTGCCATAATTTTAGCGGTTGGAGGAATACTAGCAAAAATTATTGGTGCATTTTATAAAATCCCACTAACTAATATTTTAGGTGCAAACGGAATGGGTGTTTACTATCTAATTTTTCCAATATATTCATTGTTTTTAGTGATTTCGAGTAGTGGAATTTCTATTGCGGTAACAAAACTTATTGCCACAGAACGAAAGTTAAGAAATAGAGAAAATGAGATAAAAATTTTTAATTCTGGGTTAATTTTTTCTTTTGGAGTTAGCTTTATTTTATCACTTATTATTTTATTTTTTGCTAGGGATATATCAATTATGCAAGGCAACGAAAATGCATATCTTGGATATATGGTTATAGCACCAGCAATAATTTGTGCCTCATTAATAAGCATACTTAGAGCCTATTTTCAAGGTGTTGAAAACTTTGTGCCAACGAGTTTTTCCACGATTGTGGAACAAATTGTAAAGCTTATTTTCGGTTTGTTTTTGAGTATTAGATTTCTAAATTATGGTATTGAGTATGCCGTTGTGGGAGCGGTTTTAGGTGTAACGATTAGTGAATTTTTCGCAATGGTTTTATTGTTAATAAACTTTTATTTCTATAAAAAACGAGAAAAAGATTATTTAATCTCAAATAGAAGTAAGAATAAATCTCAAAGTGTATTTTTATTTTATAATCCTAAGGTTTTTAAATCTAAAAATCTAAAAAAAGGTAAGATTGAAAAAGGTAAATGGAATGAAAATAAGAAAAGCCTAGATTTAACAAAAAAACAAGCATTTTTAAAAGTTTTAAAATATAGTTTGCCTGCCACACTCTCAAGTTTTGTTATTCCTGCCACCACATTTATAGATAGTTTTATGGTTATTAATATACTTGTAGGCTCTGGATTTAGTAGTAGTATGTCCACCAGTTTATATGGTCTAACAACAGGCGTGGTTGGAAGCCTGATAAGTTTGCCAGTGCTTTTAGTTTCATCACTATCCACGGCTATAATACCAAACCTATCGGGAACTTACGCAAGTGAAGAGAAAAGAGTGGTGGAAGAAAGAGTTGCGTTTTTTATAAAGATAACTTGGCTTATAGCATTGCCATTGTTTGCATACTTTTTAATATACTCAAATGAAATAGTTTCGGTATTATTTGGTGGTGGATTATCTTTTAAGGGTTTTGATGAACTTGCGTTTGCATCGAAATTAATGATGATTGGAAGTGTGGAAATAGTTTACTATGCATTTTTGTTAACATTTATAGCAATATTGCAAGCAATAAACAAGCCTATTATTCCGATGATTTGCTTGCTGATAGGGTTAGGTTTTCGTACACTATTATGTTTAGTTCTTGTTAATATTCCATCAATAAATGTGTTTGGAATTTTAATTTCTAATATTTTATTTTTAAGTTTAACGGCAATAGCTTGTTTGATAGCGATAAAAAAATATATTAATTTTAATATTAGTAAAAAGTCTTTTTTAATATATCCAGTTTTGGCGGTGTCTGTATCGGTGTTTGTGGCACTTAGTTTTAAAGCTATTTTATTAAACTATATGTCTAAACTAGCTTATTCAATTATTTCTGGCGGATTAGGTGTTTTGGTTTATTTGCTTTTAATTCTAAACTTTGCAGTTTTCACAGAAAAAGAAATTGCATTGATGCCATTTCCTAAAAAAATCTTTAGAAGGATAGAATCTTAAAGTATATAATTTTATTTTAAGTCAAAACTCTAAAAAGAGGAGTGAGATATGAATAAAACAGAATTTATTAAAAAGTTATCCAAAAAAAGTAAACTTAGTTTGAAAGAATGTAGAAACTGCTTAGATGTTATGACTTCAATTATTAGTGAAACATTAAAAAGCGGAGATAATATTTCATTGATTGGGTTCGGAAAGTTTGAGGCGAAGAAAAGAAGTTCAAGAAAATTCTTTAATCCTAGAACATTAAAATCTATAACAATGCCAGAAACTATAGTTCCAACATTTAAGGCTGGAAAGAACTTTAAAGATGCAATGTATTTGTAAAAATATTTATTCAAAATATTTAATTTCTATAATAATCATTAAAATGGCTTAAATTAGGCTATTTTAATGGTTTTTTTTATAAATATTGTTAAATTTGTTTGGTATTTTATACAATATTTGTTATAATTAATTATCATAAAAAGGAGAATGGATTATGAATAAAAATGATTTGGTTAAACTTATCGCAGAAAAAACTGATTTAACTCAAAAAGATGTTACATTGGTTATCGATGCATTTATTGAAGAATCTACAAATGCATTAAGAGCTGGTAAAGAAGTGGCTGTGGCTGGTTTCGGTAAATTCGTTGTTAGAAAGAGAGCTGCAAGAGAAAGTATTAACCCTAGAACTAAAGAGGTTGTTAAAGTTCCTGCAAGCTTAGCTCCAGCATTTAAACCAGGCAAAGCATTAAAAGATGCAGTAAATAAGAAATAGTTTATAAAAAAACATATAAATTTAATTTATATGTTTTTTCTTTTGTTTCTTTATTTTTTTAAAATTTTATGATATGATAACTATATGAGAATTGGCAATATAGAATTAAAAAACAATTTAATATTAGCACCAATGGCTGGAGTTAGTGATGTTGGCTTTAGGTCTTTATGTGTGGAAGCGGGAGCAGATTTTGCGGAAACTGAAATGGTTAGTGCTAAAGCTTTAACTTATAATAATGAGAAAACTTTTGATTTGTTAAACACAGCTGAAAATGAGAAAATAAAAGTGGTTCAATTGTTTGGTCACGAACCAGAAGTTATGGCAAAAGCAGTTTGTCATAAAGCATTGGAAAAATTTGATATTATAGATATAAATATGGGTTGCCCAGCACCTAAAATTGTTTCAAATGGCGATGGCTCTGCGTTAATGAAAAATATAGAATTGAGCGAAAAAATTGTTAGAGCAACCGTTGAAAATGCAAAAGTTCCAGTAATTGTAAAATTTAGAGCGGGTTGGGATTCTAATCATATAAACGCAATAGAATTTGCTAAAATGTGCGAACGAGCAGGTGCGAGTGCTATAACAATTCACGGCAGGGTTAGAGAACAATTTTTTAGCGGAAATGTGGATTTAGAGATTATAAAAGCGGTAAAAAATGCCGTAAAAATTCCTGTAATTGCGAATGGTGATGTGGTTGATAAAGAATCTTATTTAAAATTGTTATCCACTGGTTGTGATGCAGTTATGGTTGGCAGAGGAGCAATGGGAAACCCTCAAATTTTTAGTGATATTCTAGGTTTGGAGAGGAAATATACAACTCTTGAATGTATTGAAAAACATATTGAAATTTTAAGAAAGTTTTATCCCGAGAGTTTGATTGCAAAAGAAATGAAAAAACATTTGCTTTGGTATTTGAAGGGTGAAAAGAGTGTTAAAGCAGTTAAACAAAAATTAGTTTTATATGATAACATAGATGATATGTTAAATTGCTTAAAAATGGAAGTTTTTGTTAAGTAATATTTTAATATCTTTAATATTTATTTTGTAAAAATTTTAACATAATATATAATATAATTGTATGGTAATAATCATACAGTTATTTTTGTTAAAAGGGAATTTATTATGGAAAAGAAAACACTAAAAGATATTGATGTTTATGAAAAGAAAGTTTTAATAAGAGTGGATTTTAATGTGCCAATCGTTGATGGTAGGATTACAGACGATAATAGAATAAAAGAAGCATTGCCAACAATTAAGTATGTTTTAGATAATGGCGGAGCTGTTATTTTGATGAGTCATTTAGGCAGACCAGATGGAAAAGTTGTTGAAAAATATTCATTAAAACCAGTTGCTGAAAGGCTTGAACAATTGCTTGAAAAACCAGTAATTATGGCAAAAGATGTTGTTGGAACAGATGCAAAATCTAAAGCAAAGAAGTTAAAAGCAGGCGAAATTTTGCTTTTAGAAAACTTAAGATTTGAAGCAGGCGAAGAAGAAAACGATAAAGAATTTTGCGAAAAATTGGCTAAATTAGGCGATATTTATGTAAATGATGCTTTCGGTACTGCTCATAGAAAACACGCTTCCACTTATGGTGTTGCTAAGATTTTACCAAGCGCTATAGGTTTCTTAATCGAGAAAGAATTAAGAATAATTTGTGGTGCAATTGAAAATCCTAAAAGACCATTAGTTGGTATTTTGGGTGGTGCTAAAATAAGTGATAAAATTTCAATAGTTGATAAACTTTTAGATGTTTGTGATACTCTTATCATTGGTGGAGGAATGGCATATACATTCCAAAAAGCTTTGGGTTATAACATAGGAAATTCTTTACTTGATGAAACAAAAATTCAAGACTGTAAGAAAATGTTAGAAAAAGCCGAGAAAAACAATGTTGAATTGTTGTTGCCAGTTGATTATGTTGAAAGCAAGGCAATAGATGATGTTGCAAATGCAAAGGCAACAAAAACTCAAAATATTGATGATGGTTATATGGGCGTTGATATTGGTAAGAAAACAATAAAAATGTTTGTAAAAGCTATTAAAAGAGCAAAAACTGTTATTTGGAATGGCCCAATGGGTGTTTTTGAAGAACCAAAGTTTGCTGTTGGAACATATAAGGTTGCAAAGGCTTTAACAAAGGTTAAGGGTACTACAATTATTGGTGGTGGAGATAGCGGTTCTGCTGTTATTAATATGGGTTTAAGCCATAAAATTACACATATTTCAACAGGTGGTGGAGCAAGCCTAAAATTGTTTGAAGGTAAGATTTTACCGGGTGTTGATGTGATAGAAAATAAATAAGGAATTAAACTATGAAAACAAAATATTTAATTGGCAATATGAAAATGAATATGTCGAAAGAAAAACTTATTCCATATTTTGAAGGTTTGAAAAAAGTTGCCGAAAATTCAAATAATATTGTGGGTGTTTGTGTTCCTTCGGTTTATTTATGTTTGGCTGAAAAATGCTTGAATGGAAGCAAAGTAAAGTATGGCGTTGAGAATTTCTATTATAAGGATAACGGTGCTTACACTGGTGAGATTAGTGCAGAGATGTTAAAAGATTTCAATACCGAACTTGTAATAGTTGGTCATAGTGAGCGTAGAACCTTATTTGGTGAAACAGATGCAGATGTGAATTTAAAAACAAAAAGGGCTTTATTAAGCGGTTTTAGACCAATTGTATGTTTTGGTGAAAACCTAGATGAAAGGAATAGACACTTCGAAAAATTGGTTGTACAAACTCAAATTTTAGAGGCTATTCAAGATATAGATAAGGAAGATATTAAGAAAATTATCTTTGCTTATGAACCAGTTTGGGCTATTGGTACAGGTGTTACAGCCACCAGCGAACAAGCTGAAGAAATCATATCTTATGCAAAAGAACTAATCGTAAGTAATTATGAAGGTTTAAAGCCAGAGGATATTATTATCCTTTATGGTGGTAGTATGAAAGGTTCTAATGCTGAGGATTTACTAAGTAAACCTTCAATTGATGGCGGACTTATTGGTGGTGCGTGCTTGAATGTTGAAGATTTTAAAAAGATTATTGATATAGAGATTAAATAAAGGATATAAAAATGAAGGCAAATAAATTTACAGCTTTAATAATTATGGATGGATTTGGTTATCCATTAGACATAGAAAGAAGTGCTATCTTAAAGGAGAATACCACTCATTTAAGAGCGCTTGCAGATGTTTATCCAGCAGTTAAAATTGGTGCTAGTGAAGAATATGTTGGGCTACCACAAGGCCAAGCTGGAACTAGCGAAGTTGGTCATTTAACTATTGGTACTGGTAGGGTTATCTTACAACCATTATCTAGAATTGATAGAGAAATAAAAACTGAAGAGTTTTATAAGAACCAAGTTTTGTTAGATGCTATGCAAAATGCAAAAATTGGCAATAATGCGTTACATTTAGTTGGTATGCCAAGTGATGGCGGTATTCATAGCCATATTAATCATTTGATGGCTCTTTTAAAAATGGCTAAAGATAATGATGTTAAAAATGTTTATGTTCATTTCATAACAGATGGTAGAGATACTCCTCCAAAGAGTGCTGAAACTTATGTAAATCAACTAGAAAAGTATATGAAAGAACTTGGCGTTGGTAAAATCGTTACAGTTATGGGTAGATTCTATGCTTTAGATAGAGATAAAAACTGGGATAGAGTTAAATATGCTTATGATGCGATGGTATATGGTGTTGGTGAAAAGGCCAAAACAGCCACAGAAGCGGTTAAGAAAGCATATAAGAGAAATGAAACAGATGAATTTATCCTTCCAACAATTATAGAAACTGAAGAAAATACAAAGATTAAAACTGGTGATAGTGTTATTTCATATAACTTCAGAGCAGATAGAGAAAGACAATTAGCGTATGTTTTTGATTGGGCTAACACATTAGATTACACAGATAAATCATTAAAAACTTATTTCGTTTGTATGATGGAATATGATGAAAATTTGAAAAATTGTTATATTGCATATCCAAAGGAAGAAATTAAAAACTTGCTTTGTGAAGTTTTATCTGAAAGAGGATATAAACAAATTAAACTTGCTGAAACAGAGAAGTTTGCACATCTAACATTCTTCTTTAATAATGGTAGGTTAGAACCATATCCAAATGAGGATAGAACATTAATCAATAGTGAAAAGATGAAATCTTATGCTCCAAAGCCAGAAATGGGTGCTTATGATATAACTCAAAAAGCATTAGATGCAATTGCTTCAAATGAATATGATGTTATGATGATTAATTTCGCAAATTGCGATATGGTTGGACATTCTGGAGATATGGAAGCTGCTAAGAAAGCAGTGGAAGTGGTTGATGAATGTGTGGATAAAGTGGTTAAGGCGATATTAAATATTGGTGGAAGATGTATGATTATAGCTGATCACGGCAATGCGGATATTATGAAATATCCAGATGGAAGCCCTCACACTGCTCATACAACTAATCTTGTACCTTGCATCATTGTTGATGATGATTTAAAGGGTGTTTCTTTGAGAAAGAATGGAAGTTTGGCAGATGTTGCTCCAACAATCTTAGATTTATTAAATGAAAAAGTACCAACCGAAATGGAAGGTAAATCATTATTATTAAATTAATACCAAGGATAAATTATGAAGAATATAGGCGTTTTAAAATTTCTAAATGCTATATTTCAAGTTCCAGATATAACTGGTTCTTCGAAAGGTACGGTAGTTTTAATTCTATTGTTAATAGATGCACTTGCTTTTGCGTTTTCACTAAAAGGAAAAACTAAAGATGGTACTATCACATCTTGGCCGTTATTTTGGTTTAGCATTATTCTATTATTCTTCATAATTTGGTATGCATCACATTAAAAAGGATTTATTTATGACAAAAGAACAATTAGCAAAACATATTGAACAAACATTGTTAAAACCCGAAGCAACTTATGCAGATATTGAAAAACTTTGCGATGAAGCAATGAAATATAATTTTTATGGCGTTTGTGTTGCACCTAAATATGTTGAATTTGTAAAAGAAAAATTGGCTAGCACGGATATAAAAGTTATATCAGTGGTTGGTTTTCCTTTGGGAACAAATATGCCAGAAGTTAAGAGTCTAGAAGCAATGCTTTTGCAACAAGCAGGTGCTGATGAAATTGATATGGTTTTAAATTATTCAGCGTTAATTGAAGGTGACTTAGAGAGAACCTATAATGAAATTATGCAAGTGGTTCACGATGTTAAAATTCCAGTTAAAGTGATTTTAGAAACTAGTAAACTTACAAACGAGCAAATTGCTTCTGCTTGCGAACTTTGCGTTCAGGCGGGTGCTAAGTTTGTTAAAACAAGTACTGGTTTCCAAGGTGCTGGTGCAACAAAAGAAGCAGTTGAGGTTATGAACTCGGCTTGTGCTGGTAGAATTAAGATTAAAGCGAGTGGTGGAATAAGAGATTTAAACACAGCGCTTATGTTGATTGCTTCTGGTGCTGATAGAATTGGTACAAGCTCTGGTGCTAAAATTATTGATGAATTTAATGGAAAATAATTAATATTAAGTAAAAAAAATTGGGGAAATTCCCAATTTTTTTGCTGTATAGATATTTTATAAAATATTTATTTGATTAACATAAAGTAAGCCTATATTTTATCTATGTAAAATGCAAAATAAACCCTGTTAATGACTTTTATTTTTGAGAGATCTTTAAAAGCAATATGCTAAATATCTATTTCTGTATTTTTGTCTTTGTTTGTATATTTCTCAAATATCGATGTTTAGAAATTTGGCAATATCTTTCACCATTGTAGGTATATTCAAAAATTTGTAGTTCTAGCTGATTATTATTAATCTTAAAAATAATTAAAAAAGGAACATTGCAATTTTTTGCATTGTTCTATTCTTTTTATTATGCTACTTTCAAAATGTTAGCCCTTAGCAGTTGAAATTTTACTCGTTATTATCTATAAAGTTATCATATAAAAATTCAAAGATTTGAGGGGCTTTATTTGTCCATTTATTGCAAGCATTTATTGCAGTACTTTTATTTGGAGCTTTTAAGTTTATTTCAAGAAGAGAAGTGTTTACTAATGGTTCTCTTATTCTAAGCGTTACTCTATAAGAACCTTCAGGCATCTTAACATATTCGCTAACATATTCTTGATTACGCTTAAATGTCATTCTATTCTCTTTTGCAAATGTATCAATTCCTTCTCTAATTGATGCTGGAATTCTTTGATAAAAATGGCTCAAACATTCTCTTCCTGCATAGGTGATAGCATATCTTACTTCTTCTTTATTAACATTCTCATAAGTGCTATCCACAGTATAAATAAATCCCATTTCTTGCAATTGTGATATTATTTCAATACAATCCATATAGGTTATTTTAAGCCAATAATCTCTCGTTACAATATCTATAATACTATGCTGGGTTAGTGGAATTTCCATTTTATCTAAAATAAATAAAACTTTTAACTTGTCAACTATATCTTCTGTGGGAATATTCATATCTCTCTCCATAAGTAATTTCGGCATTATTATACCATAGAGTTTTGAAATTTCAAATACTTAATGTAAAATTTCTCTAATATTAGATTTATAAAAATGAATTTATATGCAAAAAAACGCACTATTTATTAATTTTTGCTGGAAAAATGATATAAAATGTTTGGAAAATGCGAATAAAATTTATATAATACTATAAGGAGTTTTTGGACTTGAGTGTTATTATAGAGAGTGAAAAGGGAAAAGTTCTAGAGTTTTTTGATGCTTTAGATGAAATGATTTCTGGAAAATTTATTCTTTCAGATGTCAAAATTTCAAAAATTCTTAAGATTATAGCGGGCTGTGAAACGCTATATAATCTTTTTGCAAAATGTTTAATAGATTTCAATTTTAAGCAAGAATTAAAAGATAGCATAGTATCTAAAAAAACTAATGGCGGATTTATTGTACTTCCAGAAGAAGATGAAAAGAAAATTGCTTATGTTTTTCATTTGTTCATTCAGGTGGATAATAAAAAGATTAATTTGCAGAATTTTATAAACGAATATTTCTTTAACCCAGATGGTTATAACTTCAGCTATGCTAATTTTTCAACTAATGTTTTAGTTCCTTTCAAAGAAGCGGTTCAGAATGCTTTAGAAATTGAAGATGGAGAAGATTACAGGGAAGAATCAAATAACGAAGAGGAAGATGGAAAAATGGAAAGAGAATATGAAAAAAATGATAATGCAGATTTAAAGATGCTTTATGCAAAATTAATGGTTAGTTTGAGTGACCTTTATTCTGCAGTTTTAAAAGATAATAAGATAAAAATGGAGCAAAAGGAAGAAGTTTATATCATTGTTTCAGCTTTGAATGAAGCCACAAGAATTCAAAATATAAAAATCATTAATGCGCTTATTATTCCGCTTGAATATGTTTTGAAAAAGAATAAGAAAATTAGACCATATTATAATGTGGTTCAAGATGACCTTTGCGAAATTTACGATGCTTTGCAATAAGATATTATAAGAATAGAATACCAAGAATATAGGCAATAATTATTGAAATTATGCTTTGTGTGGTTTTTGTTAATAGGTATAGTTTAAAACTAATGCCTATTTTTTTTAAAAATGTAAATGCTTGAAAATGTACTGAAAATCCGCCAAATCCAATCATAAATGAAGATACTATAAGCAATGTTTTTGAATTAATTGTAGATTTGCTTAAATCTAAGCAACCTCTCGTAATTTCCACAATTCCGTTTAATAAACTTTGCACCACATCAATATTCACATTTGGAAAAATAGATTTAATTAAGAAGATTATAGGTGTGAAAACTTTATATGTGTTTAAAATGCTTATAAGTAAAAAGAAAATAGCAACATATCCGCCAATTATTAAAATGCTTTTAATGGAATTAAACATACATTCTTCTAAAATGTTTTTATTTGAAAACACTTTAGAAATTTGAATATTATTGTTTTTTAATTTTTCTTCTTTTCCTATATTTCTATAAATTAATCCATTAATTAACGCACCAAAAATATGAGCAATTAAAATAAGTATGCCAAGAAGTTGGCTTTTATATAGTCCAATACCAATAGTCCCGATTATAAATAAAGGTCCACTCGTGGATGTATAAGCCATAATTCTGGTGGCTTCATTTTTTGTTATTATTTCTTTTTCAAACATATCTGCATTAAGTTTCGCACCAACTGGATAGCCAGATAATATACTCATAACGAAGATATATCCGCTTATTCCGCTGGTGTTATATAATTTCTTAGTAATAGGGCTAAGGTATTTTCCAATAGCCTCAGGAAAGCCTAATTCGGCTAAAAACTTTGTGAAAAAGAAAAAGGGAAATAGTGCGGGTAAAACGGCGGTTGCCCAAACTCTAATGCCTGAAAAAAACGAATCAATATTATTTGCTGGATCTATAACTAAAAAAATAAGGACAACCACAAAAACTAAAATTAGAAATTTCTTTTTCATCTAAAAACCTTTTAATATCTTTTAAAAATTATATTAAAAGATTTGCTAAAATATGAAAAAGGCTTTGATTTTCACAAAGCCTTAGTTTTTTATTCAATTATTGTTTTTGTATATAAATCTGGGGAATATTTAGGAATTTTTGAACATTTAGTTAGTAACATATTATAAACAGAGTTTGCGTTATCTTCAATCTCAGCTAGTTTTAAATATAACTTATCTGGGTCCTTTACGATATTGCTATTTCTAATAATTAGGTTTGTATTTGCAGAAATACTTGAAAGTAAATCTTTTCTTGCAGATTTAAAAGCCAAAACTTTAATAAATGGCAACTTATCTATTTTATATATTGATGCCACACTCTCTTTATCTATATTTAAAAGCAACCTTAAAACAATTCGTTTTAGCCTTGTGAAAGAATATCTCTTAGACTTAACATCTAACAATAATTCTTGGATATTTTTGAATTGCTTAGAACTATCCTTAAATTTATTTTCTAATCCTTCGCTAACATCGTAAATTTCTTTAATTTCCTCTTTAGGGCGAGTTTTTAGGGCATATAGGCAAAGGTTTCCAAAAAGTTCCATATTAGGTAAACCGAAAACTTTCATTTCTTCTTTTAGATAGTTGTAGGTAACTTTCGGTACAAGTTTTTTAATTGAGCGAACATTATTTGTTTTATAAAGTTTGGCTCTTATGGCGGTGGCGCTAGTATCTTTTCCGTTAATTTCTTCGCTTAAATAATCGCTATGTTCTCTAACTGTGAATAAAGGTTCGATTTTGCTATTAGTTGCATATAAAGCTTTTAGATATTCGATAGCTAAAATATTGTTAGGTTTTCTAAGAATATTTAAAACTTCAGTTATTTCGCTAAATTCAACAATATCTTCTTTCATTAGTTCTTCAAGTGCTTTTTCTCTTGAAACTGCCATAGAGTTGCCTTCGCTTAAAAATTTAGCCAATTTTTCCTTATATTCCTTTGGTTCTTTAGCTAAATATTTAGCAACTTCTTTTAAAAGTTCAAATTTGGTGGTTTCGCAACCAAAAGATAGGTGAGTAACATTCTCAAAAGAGTTTGCAATTTTAACGCCAGCAAGAGCAAATATTTCAGCGCTAGAGCAAGCATAAGCAGTTGGCATTTGAACCACAATATCTGCGCCAGCTTCTAGGGCAATTTTAGAACGGATATATTTATTTGCAATTGCAGGTTCACCTCTTTGGCAGAAGTTTCCAGCCATAATGCACATAACTGCATCTGCTCCGCTTAGCCTCTTACTTTCTTCAATATGTTGTAAATGACCATAGTGTAATGGGTTATATTCACAAATGATTGCACAAATTTTCATATTTTCGCCTCTTTTCTCTTTACAATGGTTTAAAAATATTGTACTATACCTAGAGTTTAAATTTTTTTAATATTATAAAGATATTATACATAAGAATTAAACCAAATCAAAATAAAATTATAAAACAAAGAAGGTCTTTTATGGAATTTAAGTCTGATATTGAGAAAAAATGGTTTGAAAAAGCAAAAAGTTTACAAAAAACTATAGTATTACCAGAAGCAAGCTATAGCGATAGAATGGTTAAAGCTGGTATTAAATGTGCTGAAAATGAAATAGCAAAAATTATCTTGCTAGTTAAAAATGATAACGATTTGGAAAAATATAATATTTCAAATTATCCAACTATCCAAGTTGTTAATGTAAACACAAGTGAGCATCTACCAATGCTCGCTGAAGTTCTTTATGAAAAGAGAAAAGAAAAGGGCTTAACAAAAGAAGATGCAGAAAAACTTGTTCACGATGAAGTTTATTTTGCCACAATGATGGTTGAAACTGGTTTAGCAGATGGTATGGTTGCTGGTGCTGAGATTAGTACATCAAAAACATTCAAACCTGCATTGCAAATTATTAAAGGCAAAACTAAACAAACAAAAATTAGTAGTTTCTTTGTAATGGTTAGAGAAAATAACGGCAAAGAAGAAAAATATGTTTTAGCTGATTGCGGAATGAATATTAACCCAACTGCAGAAGAAATTAGCGAAATTGCTACAGATTCAGCAAAGTCTGCAAGAGAAATTGCGTTTGTTGAAGAACCAAAGGTTGCATTGCTATCTTATTCAACAAAGGGTAGTGCTGAAGGTGATAGCGCTATAAAAATGAGAGAAGCCTTTAATATTTTGGAAAATCAAGATGTTGATTTCATCTATGATGGCGAAATTCAATTAGATGCATCAATTGTTCCAGAAGTTGCAAAATTAAAATGCCCAAATTCAAAATTAAAGGGTGAAGCAAATGTTTTAGTTTTCCCAGATTTGGAAAGCGGAAATATTGGTTATAAACTTATGGCAAGATTTGGTGGATTTAAAGCGTATGGTCCAGTAGCTCAAGGTATGAGAAAACCTATCAACGATGTTAGCCGTGGTGCAACAGTTGATGAAATCGTGGTTACAATTGCAATTACTGCTCTTCAAGATTAAAATTTATCTTGCAAATTTTCTGTTATTGTGATATAACCTTATATATACTAATTACAAGGAAGTTAAATTATGAAAATTTTGGTTATTAATGCTGGCTCAAGTTCTCTTAAATTCCAACTTATAGATATGGAAAATGAGAATGTTATAGCTAAAGGTAATGTTGAAAGAATAAATGATAATGGTTCTTTCCTAAATTATAAAGCTGATGGCAAGAGTGAGAAGTTTGAAAGAGTTATAAAGAACCATACTGAAGCTATGGATATTGTTATTGAAAAATTAACAGATAAAGAAATTGGCGTTATTAAGAGCATTGAAGAAATTAATGCGTTTGGTCATAGAGTGGTTAATGTTGGTGAAAAATATTTTGATAGTTGCGTTGTAACAAAAGAAATATTGGAAGATTTCAAAGCAAATGTGGATTTCTCTCCTCTTCATGTTCCGGGTGCTATTGCGGGAATAGAGGCTTGTATGAATATCTGCCCAGATAAAAAGAATGTTGCTGTTTTTGATATTGGTTTCCATAAAACATTAAAACCAGAGGCATATCTATATGCAATTCCAAAAAGATATTATGATGAATATAAAATAAGAAGATATGGCGCTCACGGTACTAGCCATATGTATGTTGCAAATGAATGTGCTAAATATTTAGGTACAGATATTAAAGATTTAAAAATTATTACTTGTCATTTGGGTGGCGGTGCTAGTATTACAGCTGTTCAAAATGGTGAGAGTATTGATACATCAATGGGCTTAACTCCGCTTGAGGGTATTATGATGAATACTAGAAGTGGTGACCTAGACCCAGCTGTTATTGAATATATCTGCAATAAAGAAGGCAAAACTGTTAGTGAAGTTATAACAATGCTTAATAAAGAAAGCGGACTTCTAGGCGTTAATGGTAAGGTTTCAGATATGAGAGATATAACTGCTAATCTTGATGACCCAGATATTAAGTTGTCTTTCGATATGTATGTAAGAAGAATTAAAAAATATATTGGTTCATATATCGCATTAATGGATGGTGTGGATGCTATTGTGTTCACAGCAGGTATTGGTGAAAACACTCCAGAACTTAGAAGAGATGTTTTAGCTTCTTTCAATTATATTGGATTGAAGATAGATAACGATAAGAATTTCAATATCCCTAGAGGTGCTTTTGCAGATATAACTGCTGAGGGTTCTAAGGTAAAAGTTTTAGTTATTCCAACAGATGAAGAGATGGTTATAGCTAAACAAACTAAATTCCTTGTGGAAAAATAAAAAAGTTTTGTCTAACTAATTGACAAACCTTAAATAATACTATATAATTAGTGCCGATAAATAATAAAAATAAGGAGGTGTAACAATGATAGCACCTAAGGGAAAAGTTTCAAAAGCAAGGCGTAATTCTAGAAAAGCAAACT
>CAKVMJ010000026.1 GCA_934772445.1 uncultured Clostridia bacterium | reverse complement strand
GCCCAAAACTCTAGGTTTACTCCTGCTTGAGCTGTCCAAGATACATTTGCACTAATATTTGCATTTCCAGCAGTTGCTGCATAAATTGCAACTAACATTGCCGTAATTACAAGCGTTACTGCTATTACTGTTGCAATAACCTTTGTTGATTTTTTCATTCTCCTATCTTCCTTTTAATTTATTTTATCCACAATTTTTAAATAAATTTTATTCTACATAGATTATATTACTTTTTTTTTTTTTTAGTCAAGCAAAATACCGCTTATTTTAAAAGTTTTCTAAAATTTTTTCAAATATTTTTAAAGTTTTATCAATTTTATATAAAAATAAAAAATTTTAACCTGAAATTTTAAGATTAGAACTTAAAAAAAAGAAAATATTTAATTAAATTTTTTAATTTAAGATTTTGAATTAATTTTAGGTATTAATTACTAGAAAATTTTAAAAAATTAACAATTATATCTTTTATCAATATTTATAAGTTAAAAATTAAATTATTTTAACCTATAAGAATTTTAATTAAACATTCAATAAAAAATACAACCTAAAAACTATGTTTTTAAGTTGCATTTTTCTCGGTGTGTTATAAATTATTAACATCTTTTTTATATTGTTTGTATCTAGCGAAATCTGTTTCATCAAATTTTTCATCTAATTCCGCTAATGCTTGTTTTTCTTGTTTATTCAAAGACTTTGGCATTTCTCCAATAACAGTTACAAGCAAATCTCCATAACTACTTCTATTCAACATCTTAACACCTTTTCCTTTCAATTTGAAAATGGTATTGTTTTGAGTAAGTTCAGGAATTTTAATTGTTGTTTTGCCATCAACGGTTGGAATTTCGATTGAACCGCCAACAAGCAAGGTTGTGAAAGGTACATAAACTTTAAGTTTTAAATCGTAACCTTCCCTAACTAATAATTTATGGCTAGCAATATTAACGATTATATGCAAATCACCATTTGCTCCGCCTCTTAATCCCGCATTACCACCACCACGAATTGTGATAACTTGATGATTGTCTATACCTGCTGGGATATTAAACGAAACATCTTTATTAATCTTACTAGAACCTGCTCCACCGCAATAAGCACATTTTTCTTTAATAACTTTACCAGTACCATTACAGCTCTTACAAGCTCCTGTTCGAACAACTCTTCCAAACATCGAGTTTTCGGTATATCTAACCACGCCTGTACCGCCACATTCTCTACATTCGGAATACTCTGTTCCGTTTTTAGCACCAGTACCATTACAATGTGAGCAAGTTTCAACTTTTGGAATAGTTATGGTTTTCTTACAGCCAAGCACAGCATCTTTAAATGATAAATTTATTTGAACTTGAATATCTTCGCCTTGAATTGCACCTTGAGTTCTAGCCTTTCCGCTACCAAAAGCACCGCCAAACATACTAGAAAACAAGTCATCAAAACCATCAAAACTAAATCCGCCGAAATTACCGCTAAATCCGCCACCTGCTCCACCATTTGCTCCGCCAAAGAAATCGTTTGGATTTCCGCTAGCTGAACCAAATTGGTCGTAGTTGCTTCTTTTAGTTTTATCCGACAAAACCTCGTATGCTTCGTTTATCTCTTTAAACTTTTCAGCAGCATCTGGTTCTTTATTAAGATCTGGGTGGTATTTCTTTGCAAGCCTACGATAAGCACTTTTAATCTCATCATCGCTTGCAGTTTTTTCCACTCCTAAAGTTTTATAATAATCCTGTGCCATAATCAACCTTATTTATTATTTTTATCTTCTTCGATTATAACATCTTCATCTTTAACTGTTTCCGCATTTGCATTACCAGCATTTTGTGCTTTATTAGCTTCTGCAGCTTGTTGATAAAGTTTTGTTATAACTCCTTCATTTTCTTTGCTTAGAGTTTCAATCGCTTTTCTTAAGTCATCAATATTATCTGTTTCCATATCTTTCTTTGCTTTTTCGATTGCTTTCTCTAATTTTTCTTTATCTTCAGCGCTAATCTTATCGCCATTATCTTTAAGCATCTTTTCAAGAGCAAAGATTAAGTTTTCGCCTTCATTCTTAGTTTGAACTAATTCTTTTCTCTTTTTATCTTCCTCAGCGTGAGCTTCGGCTTCTTTAACTGCTTTATCTATATCTTTATCACTTAAGTTTGAAGAAGCAGTGATTGTGATATTTTGTTGTTTACCAGTACCTAAATCTTTAGCACTAACTGAAACGATACCATTTGCATCAATATCAAAAGTAACTTCGATTTGTGGGATTCCTCTTGGAGCTGGTGGAATATCATTTAATTGGAATCTACCTAATGTTTTATTATCTGCAGCAAATTCTCTTTCACCTTGCAATACATGAATATCAACACCCGGTTGGTTATCAACTGCAGTACTGAAGATTTGACTCTTCTTTGTTGGGATAGTTGTATTTCTTTCAATTAATTTTGTAAATACACCACCTAGAGTTTCAATACCTAGAGAAAGTGGAGTTACATCAAGAAGCAATACATCTTTAACATCACCAGAAAGTACACCACCTTGAATTGCTGCACCAATTGCAACACATTCATCTGGGTTAATTCCCTTATATGGGTCTTTACCAGTTTCTTTCTTAACTGCTGCTTCAACAGCTGGAATTCTTGTTGAACCACCAACTAGCAATACTTTATTAATATCAGCATAACTTAATTTTGCATCTTTTAAGCAAGATTGCATTTTTGTAATAGTTTGTGCAACAAGGTCACTAGTTAATTGATCGAATTTTGCTCTTGAAAGTTCGTATTCAAGATGTTTTGGACCGCTTGCATCAGCTGTGATGAATGGTAATGAAATAGTTGTTTTAGTAACTGCAGACAAATCAATCTTTGCTTTTTCTGCGGCTTCTTTTAATCTTTGCATAGCAAGTTTATCTCCGCTTAAATCAATACCATTTGTCTTCTTGAAATCTTCAACTAACAACTTGATAATTTCGTTATCAAAGTCATCACCACCAAGTCTGTTATTACCAGCAGTTGCTAAAACTTCAAATACACCATCGCCAATTTCCAAAACAGAAACATCAAATGTACCACCACCAAGATCGTAAACTAAGATTTTTTGGTTTTTATTTTCGCCTTTATCTAGACCGTATGCAAGAGCAGCAGCAGTTGGTTCGTTGATAATTCTCAAAACTTCAAGTCCTGCAATCTTACCTGCATCTTTTGTGGCTTGTCTTTGGCTATCTGTGAAGTAAGCAGGAACTGTGATAACAGCTTGAGTTACTTTTGTTCCTAAATAACTTTCAGCATCATTTTTTAATTTTGTTAAAATCATAGCTGAAATTTCTTGTGGAGAATATTCTTTGCCATTAATTTTAACTCTTCTATCTGTACCCATATCTCTCTTGATTGAGATAACAGTGTTGTCTGGGTTTGCAACAGCTTGTCTTTTAGCAACTTGACCAACTAATCTCTCATCGCCTTTGAATGCAACAACAGATGGAGTGGTTCTATCGCCTTCTGCGTTAGGGATAACTGTGGCATCGCCACCTTCCATAACTGCAACACAACTATTAGTTGTACCTAAATCTATACCAATAATTTTACTCATATTAAATTACCTTCCTTTTTATTTTTTAGTTTTAAAATTTCTTTCAAAACCAGATTTTAAATAATTAATGTTTCCATTTCATTAACTTAATTTATTTATCTTAACAACGCTTGGTCTAATAAGCTTATCTTTTAGAACAAACCCTGCTTGATATTCTTCCAAAACTGTTTGGTCTGGATAATCTTCATTATGCTCAGTTAAAACAGCGTTATGGATATTTGGGTCGAACAAATTGCCAAGACAATTAATTTTTTCAACCCCAACATCGTTTAAAGCTTTCATAATTTGATTATATATCAAATCAATTCCGCTTAAAACGGTTTCATCTTTTATATTGCTTTTTGCTTGTTGAAAACTATCTAATGCTGGAAGCAACTTTGTGGTTAATGCAACGATTCCGTTTGCGTAACTAACGCTTGCCACTTCTGCATTTCTTTTTTTATAGTTATCAAATTCTGCTTTCAACCTTTGCGCCAACTCCAAATATTCTGCTTCTCTATTTGGTTTTTCTATTGGCTCTGCCTGAACTTCAGAATGTTTTTCATCTATATTCTTCTCATTATTTTTTTCATCATTATAGCAACAAGAACAATGTTCGTGTTCAAAATGATGATTATGATGGTTATGATTGTCCTTCATCATTACCTCCTTTTTGCTCATTAATTTCATCTGTGATATATTTTAAAACAGATGCAATCTTTGCATAGTCCATTCGTTCTGGACCAAGCACACCCACGCTCGCCACAATTCCATTTGCTAAGCTATAATTGGCTTTAATAATGCTATAATCACTTATCTCTTCATCGTTATTTTCATCACCAATTGAGAAAACGATATTTGAATCGGTGTTATCATCAATATTTTGAATAATATTTTTTATCTTATTTTCATTTTCTAATACATTCAAAAATTTCTTAGCCGAATTTATATCTCTATATTCTGGAGCGTTTAAAAGCTTGGTTGTGTTACCTTTTTCTAAAATACTTGTTCCCTTTTCTGCAAATTCCTTTAGCATATTTGTTATATTTAAAAAAAGCTCATCAAAGTATTTTATTTGCTCTTTAAACAATCGGTTGTAGTAATCAAAATTGTTTAAAACATCTTCTATTTTTTTATTTGCCAAATTGTTTGTTAAAAATTTACTGGCATCTTTACAATTTTTCTCTGTTATATCGCTATTTATTTTAAATGTGTTGTTTATAATTCCCGCATTTGTTTGCATTAAAACTAAGGCATCGCCCGTTATTAATGGAATTATATTGATAGCATTAATTACTATTTCTCTATATCCTTTAAGGCTTACAAAAGTTGGATATTCAACTATTTCGTTTATCTTTTTTGCTAAGTCATCTAAAACTTCTAATAGGAACGAACTTCTTTTTGTAAACTTATTCTCAACCATCTCAATATCTTTCTTATCAAAAACTTTTCCCTCTATAATACTATTAACAAAGTATCTATAAGCTTTTGTGGTTGGAATTCTTCCCCCTGAAGTATGCAATTGCTTTAAATATCCCATTTCTTCTAAAGCATTTAATTCATTTCTTAAGGTTGCACTGCTTAGCGTACTGAAATAATTAACTTGCACTTTTTCGCTTGTTATTGGCAACGCATTTTCTATATAACTTTCAACCGTTGTTAAAAGTAGTTGCCGTTTTCTATCTGATAATTGGATTTCTTCTTTCATAAACTCCCTTTTTACCTTGCTATCTTACTTAATTTATAAAACAACAATTTAAAATTTAGCAGAATTGTTTTTTAATTGTTAGCACTCTCTATCTTTAAGTGCTAATGAGATTATATTCTAATTATATGCAAATGTCAACTGTTTTATGAAACATTTTTTAAAATTTTTGAAAAATTTTTGCGAAACTTTTTTAATAATGATAATTATATATTCTAATATAGTTTATATTTATAAATAAGAAAAAACTCGGCATTATACCGAGCTTTCAATTAACATAATTTACCATCTTCAACAAGGAAGTTATATTCACTAACTCTTGTGGTGGTTTCAATAATTCTAAGTTCATTCTTACCAGAAATGCAAGGAGTTTCATTGAAATCACAAGCCATAACCACTTTGTCTTTTGTAAAAATACCTTTGTTATATGCTAAATCCAATGTATCAACTTTACCAAAACCAAATTCAAAATCGTTTAGAGCGATATGTCCAATACCAATTTCTGGATTTGAATTGTTTTCATTACTATTTAACATAGTTTCATAAGTATCTTGAGGAACTAATCCATCTAATATTTCCTTGCCCTCTTTAATCCTTGTGAAAGCAACATAATTTCTATCTAGGAAATAATGTTCTCCTAAATCTGATTCAACATTGCTTAAAACTTCTGTAATATAGGCTCTTTTGCCATCATTTTCCTTAAAAGGAAACGCACTCAAAATAGCAGAACTGCCCACACCTTTTTCATTTAATTCTTTGATAAGTTCTCTATTTAATATGCTATTTGATAAAACACCATCAACTGGAACTCCTTCATAATTGGCTATAATTCTATCTTCTTTAACCTTAGCCACTAATTCTTTAAAAAAACTCATATCTTTGCACCCTTTTCACAAATTTTATTGTGTGACAATCATTATAACATAAGTTCCTTAATTTTTCAACCCCTTAATTTTAAAATGAACCTAAACTAGTTCTAAAATGATTTTATTAAGGACATAAAAGCCCTTATCTGTAGCTTTTAGCTCCTCATTATTATATGAAATAAGACCTAAATTATATAAGTTTTTAAGTTGAGATTCTCTATAAGATATAAAATCTTTGCCTAAAATCTCATTTAAAACTTTAATTTCAACTCCTCTCTCCATTCTAAGCCCAAGCATCAATGTTTCTTCTAAAGCATCATTTTTATCTATTTTTTCTTTAAATTCTTCCAAGGTGGCATTATTCTTAATAGATTTAATATATTTTGCAATATCACAAACATTACCATATCTACAACCATTTATAAATCCATTCGCTCCAGCACCAAAACCATAATACTCGTGTCTGAGCCAACAATTAACATTATGCCTACATTCATATCCATTTTTCGCAAAGTTACTTACTTCATACCTATTAAAGCCATATTTTTGTAATTGCTTTACGGCTATTTTATACATTTTAACAGCGTAATCTTCCTTAGGTACTTTTAGTTTGCCATCTTCAACCATTTTATAAAGTGGTGTTCCTTCTTCCAATATTAAAGAATAACAACTAATATGGGTAACTCCCTGTTTTGCAACCAATTTAATGGCTCTTTTTACATCTTTAATTCTTTGATTTGGGAGTGCTATCATTAAATCGGTATTGATATTTTTAAAGCCCACTTCTTTTAAAATCTTTATAGCATTTAGGTAATCTTTCAAAGTATGACTTCTTCCAATAACTTTTAATATCTTATTATTTGCCGATTGCAAACCAATACTTATCCTATTAATTCCCGCCCTTTTCCATTCTTCGGCTTTTTCTTTTGTGATAGTATTGGGATTTGCCTCCATTGAAATTTCTGCATCTTTATCTATATTAAAATTTTCTTTTAAAACTTGCAAAATCCCAAAAATCTCGCCATTTTTTAATATGCTTGGTGTCCCGCCACCTATATAGATTGTATCAATAGAAATAGATTTATCACTTTTAAAAACAATCTCATTTTTAAGCATAGATAAATAATCCGTATGCAGATTTTCTTTTCCTGCATACGAATTAAATGAACAATATTTACATTTTGAAACACAAAATGGAATGTGGATATATATTCCTCTTTTCAATATAAAATCCTTTTAATCTATTTTTAATATACTCATAAATGCTTCACTTGGTATTTCAACCGAACCAATTTGACGCATTCTCTTCTTACCTTTCTTTTGTTTTTCAAGCAACTTTTTCTTTCTTGTAACATCTCCGCCATAGCATTTAGCAAGCACATCTTTTCTCATTGCTTTTACAGTTTCTCTTGCTATAACCTTGCTTCCAACTGCTGCTTGAATAGGAATTTCAAACAATTGTCTTGGAATAACTTCTTTTAATTTTTCACAAATAGCTCTACCCCTTTGATATGCTTTATCTTTATGAACTATCAAGCTTAAAGCATCACAAACATCGCCGTTTAATAAAACATCAAGTTTTACAAGCGAACTTGGTTCGTATCCAATAATTTCATAATCCATACTAGCATAGCCGTGGGAACAAGATTTTAATTGGTCAAAGAAATCAAAGATGATTTCATTTAGCGGTATTTTATAAATTAACTGACAACGAGTGGCATCTAAATATTGCAAATCTAAGTGAATACCACGCTTCTCTTGACAAAGTTTCATAAGTTCGCCCACATACTCTGGTGGTGTAAACATCTCAACCTTAACCATAGGTTCTTTTATCTCCGCAATGTTTGCTGGATTTGGCAAGTCTGCTGGATTTGAAACAACCACCATTTCGCCATTAGTTTTATAAACTTCATAACTTACTGTTGGAGCAGTTGTAATTAAATCTAGGTCAAATTCCCTTTCAAGCCTTTCTTGTATGATTTCCATATGCAAAAGACCTAAGAAACCGCATCTAAAACCAAAGCCTAACGCTTGCGAAACTTCTGGTGTATATTCAAGTGATGCATCATTTAATTTTAATTTTTCCAATGCCTCTTTTAAGTCATCATATTGTGCACCATCAACGCAGAAAATTCCACTAAACACAACTGGTTGAACTTCTTTATATCCTGGAAGTGCGGTTGTTGCTGGATTATCCACTCTTGTGATAGTATCACCAACTTTTGTTTCGCTTACATTCTTAATGCTAGCTGAAATATATCCAACATCTCCTGCTCTTAAAATCTCAGTTTCACAAGTTTTGGGAGTAAAAATTCCAACTTCCACAACATCGTATTCCGCACCAGTTGTAAAGAATTTAATTTTATCGCCTTTCTTAACGCTTCCATCAACTATTCTAACTAGCGATACCGCACCTTTGAAGTTATCATAATAAGAATCAAAGATTAAAGCCTTTAATGGAGCATTTTCATCACCTTTTGGTGCTGGGATATACTCTATAACTTGCTTTAAAACTTCTTCCACATTCGTACCATCTTTAGCACTAACTGCTGGAGCAATATCTGCCGGAATACCTATAACATCTTCAATTTCTTTTCGTGTTCTATCCACATCAGCACTTGGCAAGTCTATCTTATTTATAACTGGCAAAATCTCCAAATTGTTATCTAATGCTAAGTAAACATTTGCTAGCGTTTGAGCTTCCACACCTTGAGTGGCATCAACAATCAAAACAGCACCCTCACAAGCAGCCAAAGACCTTGAAACTTCATAAGTAAAATCCACATGTCCGGGAGTGTCTATCAAATTAAGAGTGTATTCCTCACCCTTATAATTATATTTCATTGTGGTGGGAGTAAGTTTTATAGTAATACCTCTTTCCCTTTCTATATCCATACTATCTAGTATTTGAGCTTCCATATCTCTTTTAGCAACTGTGTTTGTTATCTCTAAAAGTCTATCAGCAAGCGTACTTTTGCCGTGGTCTATATGAGCAACAATACAAAAATTTCTAATTTTGTCTAATCTATCCAAAGCCATACTCTCCTATTTTATCTTACATATTATCATAACATAATTTTTAAAAAAAGAAATGTATTATTTGTAAAATTTTCAAAAAACCAAGTAAAATTACTTGCTTTTTCTAACATTTTTTGAAAAATCAAAGTAAATTGCTGGTAATTTATATAAATTTGTGTTATCCTATAAATAGTAGAAGAAGTTACACTGTTTTTTTATTACCCCCTATAAAATAAAAATAAAGAAAATTGATTAAGTTCAGTTTGTGAGATATATATGAGAACAAGAAAAATAAATGTTTTAGAAACATTATCAAATAATAATATTAATCTAACCACAGATAAATCTAACTATGCAACGCCTCAAAATTTCGAAGAATTAAAAAATGTTTTCGGAGTTTTATCTAAAGCTAAATTGTTAGATTTTTTTCGTTTTGATAAAAATTATCTAAATATTATGCAAAACGGCTGGTTACTTGAAGCACCAATTTCTAAATATGGCGTTTTCGATGCAAAAGAAGATATTCCAAACACTCTTCCCTCTTATCAAAAAGCTATTAACAAAAATTTTACATTATTAATCCCAGTTCAGATTTTAAAAGATGGAAATATTATTTGCTTTAAAGAAAAAACTTTAGGTTCTATAACTAACGAAAATGGCTATATTTCTAATTTTGAATATAAAGATTTAAAGAAAATTAAATTAAACGATGAGGGTTTAACTGTTCCGCTTTTAAAAGATACGCTTGATTTAGTGGCTGGAAAAGTGCCAGTGGTTATAGAAATTATGAATGAATCTGTTGGGAAACTAGAAGAAGCATTATTAAAAGAACTTTTAGAATATATTGAAAAATATAATTGCTATAATAAAATTGCATTGCTTTCTATGAACCCATATTCCCTAGAATGGTTCTATCGCCACGCACCATATTTCACTAGAATTATTAAGGGTTGCTATTTTGAAGGAGTTAGATTATATGCTTCAATTCCAACAAAGAAATTAAAGAAACTTAAATATGCAACAAAAGTTGCTCACGCAGATTTTATTGCATATAATTCTAAAAATATTCCAAATCCATATATTCAAAAGCATAAACCTTATGGCATTATTGCTTATGGTGTTACAGACCAAGATGAATATAAAGAAATTTTAGAATTTGCAGATAATGTTATTTTCGCAAACTTTGAGCCTCAAATATAAAGTAAAAAACATATTGAAATTAATCAATATGTTTTCTTTTTTAGTCTTTATTATATATAACTCTTCTACAATGCTCGCATTGAGTTACTTTATTTGTTTTTAATTTATCTAATGTTGAAGAAGGAATTTCCATTCTGCAACCTCCGCAACATTTATTAACAACTGGTACAAGAATTGGGAAAATGCCATCATTTCTTAATGTTTTATATTTAGCCAAAACTTCTGGGCTAATTTCTTTTTCCAAAGCTTTCAACTTATTATCAAGTTCTACTAGTTTTGGTTGCATTTCATTTCTTTTAGATTCGTATTTTTCTTTAGCTTCTCTATGTTTTGCTCTTGCTTTTCCAGCATTATTTTTAGCAACCTCAAATTCTTTTAGTTTTTCATTAATCTTTGTTATTAATATATTGATATTTCTCTCTATCATAAATAATTCAGAACTAAGAGCATTAACTTTTTTCAAACATTCGCCAAGTTCATCTTTTGTCATATTTCCAACTTGTGTTTTAATTAAAGCATTAACATTCTCGGTGTTGTTTTCATAAGCCTTTTTTAATTGTGTATATTCCTCAAGTAATGCCTTAGAAGAATTTTCTAATTGTAAACTTTTATTTTGAGCATCTTTAACAAAAGCAATCATTTTATTCATTATTGCTTTTTCCTCAATATCGTTCATTCCTCTTTCTAATTTAATTCTTTCAGAATCAATCTTTTGATATTCTAATATTTTATTCATACTCATTCCTTTTTAACTTGCTTTTTGCTACTTTTATAATCTCTAATTCTTTTTCAAATTCAGCATTTGCTGTTTTTTTAAGAATATTATCCAATTTTTCATATCTATAATCTAAATACTTAATATAATCATCTTCAATCAATATATCCGGACTTAAAATCAACTCTTCCTCAGTTCTTGAGTTTTTACCAATTGAAACTTTTAAAATAGTATAAAATTTCTTATCAAAAACTATATAATCTTTATTTATTCTAAATCCATTTTCAATTAGATATTTTTTTAATTGAATTTCGTTGTGTTGTGGTGCTAAAATATACTCTTTAAATCTTAAATCTGTATTCTTTAAAATATTAATAATTTCATCAGCACCCATTCCTGCAATTATCACTTCATCTATACAATCTAAAGCATTTATAGTTTTAAGTCCATCACCAACCCTCATATCAAAGTCTGCAATATTCAAACTTTGCAAAAGTTCTTTTGCCTTCATTGCACTAGGTTTGCTTATATCCGAAACTATTGCATAGTTTATTTTCTTATCTAGGAAACATTTTGCCACCACTTTGCCGTGATCACAACCTATATCGGCAATTCTTGGATATATAATCAGTTCGCAAATTTTTTGCAACCTTTTAGATAAATTAATCTTCATAATAATCCTGTAATTTTTTACTTCTATTTGGATTTCTTAATTTTCTTAAAGCTTTTGCTTCAATTTGACGAATTCTTTCTCTTGTAACATTAAATTCTCTGCCAACTTCTTCCAAAGTTCTTGGGTGGCTATCATCTAGACCATATCTCATTCTAATAACTTTTTGTTCTCTTGGAGTTAGAGTACCTAAAACAGCCATTAATTGAACTTTCAATAAACCCTGAGTTGCATCTTCAATTGGAGATTTAATTGTTTCATCTTCAACAAAATCTGAAATTCTGCTTTCCTCTTCCTCGCCAACTGGACTTTCCAAAGAAACTGGGTCTTGTGCTATCTTTTGAATTTCACAAACTCTTTGTTCTGTAATACCCATTCTCTCAGCAATTTCTGCATTTGATGGATCTCTGCCAAGTTCTTGCATTAATTGTTTTGAAACTCTGGATAACTTATGAATTGTTTCAACCATATGAACTGGTATTCTTATTGTTCTTGCTTGGTCTGCAATTGCTCTTGTGATAGATTGTCTTATCCACCAAGTGGCGTAAGTTGAAAATCTAAAACCTTTTGTGTAGTCGAATTTTTCAACTGCTTTTAATAATCCCATATTGCCTTCTTGAATTAAATCTAAGAATTGCATATTACTCCTATTAACATACTTTTTAGCAATTGAAACTACCAATTTAAGGTTCTTTTCGCTAAGTTCTTTCTTTGCTCTTTCATCGCCATTAAGTATTCTTTTAGCTAGTTCAACTTCTTGTTCGCTTGTTAGAAGTTGAGCAGTACCAATATCTTTTAAGTAAACTTTAACTGGGTCATCAACTTTAACGCTTGAGATTATATCTTTTAAATCTTCATCTTTAACCAACGCCGCATCAGTACTTTCAATATTAACGCCTTGTTCTGTTAAATAATTATTGATTTCTTCCATTTGGTCGTTTGTTAACTCAAACTTTAAAAGTCTTTCACCAAGTTCATCTTCTGTGATTGAGCCTTCTTTTACAACTTTTTTTAAAATTGGAAGTATTTCTTCATCTATTTTTTCTAACATAATTAATTATTCCCTTTAATTTCTAAAATTATCTTTTGCAATTCTTTAGATAGCTCTCGCCTTTTATCTAAGTCGCTTTCAAGAGCAATCTTTTGCATCAACTCTCTTTGCTTTTGCTCCATTTCGGTTTTTATTAAATGTTTAACGCAATCGTTATAATAATCGGCATTATCTTCACTCTCTAAGAAGTTATAATTTATAACATCTTGCACTGCCTTGTTATTTCCGATATCATCAAACATATTATAAAGTGCACCAGCAATAGGGGTTCTATTTTCCAAAATTTCATTCTCTATATAGTTGTAAATTCTAATGTAATCTGGATTTTTCAAGCAATCAGGTATTCTTTTATCTAATTTAGCATAGTCTTTCTTATAAAGCAAGGAAGCTATAATAAATTTAGAGGCCTTTATATCGGCGTTTTCTCTACTTGGTCTAGTTGAAATTTCCGAATCAGCATTAACTTTATCTTCGTAAGCAATGGTATCCAACTTTTCCATATCACTTCTAAGTATGGAAATTGCAATATTTGAAAGTTCCTTAACAAGATTTAGATAAATATCTTGTTCAGAAGCTGAGGACAAAGATTTTATAACATTCAAGCAATCTTGAACAAACAAGTTTTTCTCTTCTGGCTTTTTCAAGTTATATTTCTGTGCAAAATCATAAATCAAAAACTCAACCCAATATTTTGCATTTTGAACTAAGTTTAAAAACGAGTCTTTGCCATATTTCAAAACATATTCATCTGGGTCTTGAGAATCTGGCAAACTCATAACAAACACATTTAATCCTGCATTAACTAGTATTTCTAAAGACCTAAGCGTTGCTTTCTTTCCTGCACCATCGCCATCAAAACAAACCACAACTTTATCTGTGAACCTTTTCATTTCTTTAGCGTGGGAAGGAGTTAGAGCAGTTCCCATACAAGCAACAGCGTTTCTAATTCCACTTTTATATAATGAAATTACATCCATTTGCCCTTCAACTATTATAATCTCTTTCAATTCGCCTTTAGATTTCTGTTCTTTAATATGGTTTATATTATAAACACACTTACTTTTATCAAAAACAAGCGTTTGGGCGGTGTTTTTATACTTAGCATAATCAGTTTTCTCCAAAACTCTTCCACTAAAACCAACAACATCGCCATAGCTATTTATAATAGGAAAAATCAACCTTTTTCCATACATATCAAAAACATTTCCATTCTTTCTTTCGCAAACTCCAGAGCCAATCATATCTTCATAGGAATATCCTAAAGACTTTAAATAATGAACAATTTCGTGCCAATCCAAGCTATAGCCAATACCAAAATCTTTAATTGTTTGGGCATCTAATCCTCTTTTTAATATGTATTCTTGAGCCACCTTCGCTTCGGGTAAACGCAAATTTGTATAGAAATGCCTACCAGCATCTTTTAAAATTTTAAGATATATATCTCTTAATTTTTTCTGCTGTGCCAAATTTCCATTATCTGCAACTTCTGGAAACTCCATATGAACGCTTTCAGCTAAAAGTTTGCAAGCATCAATAAAATCCAATGATTCCATTTTCATAACGAAGCCGATAACATCTCCACCTTCCCCACAGCCAAAGCAATGGTAAAACTGCTCAGCTTCATTTATGCAAAAACTTGGAGTTTTTTCAAAATGAAAAGGACAACAAGCCCATAATTGCTTACCTTTTCTCTTTAAGTTTACATATTTTGAAACAACTGAAACAATATCACTTCTCTCTTTAAGTTCTCTTAACCATTCGTTTGGAAATCCACCGTTCGCCAAAATTTTTCTTCCTTTTTAAAAACACTTCATTCTTAATATACGAATAAAATTTTAAAATTCCTTTAAATTTTTTAAAATTTTGTTAAAGAACAAAAAAAGAGTACCTAAAAAGGCACTCTATTTAGTCTTTTATTATTTATTTCTAATAGCAGCTTGAGCAGCAGCAAGTCTTGCAATAGGAACTCTATATGGAGAGCAAGATACATAGTCCAAACCAATTTGATGGCAGAACTCGATTGATGAAGGATCACCACCGTGTTCACCACAAATACCGCAATGAAGGTTCTTTCTAGTACTTCTACCAAGTTTAACACTCATTTCCATTAATTTACCAACACCAGTTGTGTCTAATCTTGCAAATGGGTCGCTCTCGAAAATTTTATTTTTGTAATATGAAGGTAAGAATTTACCAGCATCATCACGACTGAAACCATAAGTTAATTGAGTTAAATCGTTTGTACCAAAGCAGAAGAATTCAGCTTCTTTAGCGATTTCATCAGAAATCAACGCAGCTCTTGGGATTTCAATCATTGTACCAACTTCATATTTTAAGTTAGATTTAGCATCACCGATAACTTTATCAGCTGTTTCAACAACTATCTTCTTAACAAATTGAAGTTCTTTTAAATCTCCGATAAGCGGAATCATAATCTCTGGAACAACATTCCAATCTTTATGTCTGTTTTGAACATTAATTGCAGCCTTAATAACAGCCTTAGTTTGCATAACAGCAATTTCTGGATAAGTAACTGCAAGTCTGCAACCACGGTGACCCATCATAGGGTTTGTTTCGTGAAGGTCAACAATATATTGTTTGATTTGTTCAACAGTTTTACCTTTAGCTTTTGCTAAAGCTTTAATATCTGCTTCTTCAGTTGGAACGAATTCGTGTAGAGGTGGATCTAAGTAACGAATAGTTACGGATTTACCTTCCAAAGCTTCAAATAATCCTTCGAAATCTTCTTGTTGCATAGGTTCGATTTTATTTAAAGCAACTTCTCTTTCCTCAACTGTATCAGAACAAATCATTTCTCTAAACGCACCAATTCTCTCTGGGTCGAAGAACATATGCTCAGTTCTGCACAAACCAATACCTTCAGCACCAAGTTCTGCAGCTCTTTTTGCATCAGATGGAGTATCAGCATTAGTTTTAACGCCTAATTTTTTATACTTATCAGCAAGTTTCATAATTCTGCCGAAATATCCGCTATTTGGATCAGCAGCAACTGTTTTGATTTCACAATCATAAATATTACCAGTTGAACCATCTAAAGATAGACTATCGCCTTCGTGGAAAGTTTTTCCAGCAAGAGTGAAGCATTTATTTTCTTCATCCATCTTAATTTCGCCACAACCAGAAACACAACAAGTTCCCATACCTCTAGCAACAACTGCAGCGTGAGAAGTTTGACCACCACGAACAGTTAAGATACCTTGAGCATATTTCATACCTTCAATATCTTCTGGGCTAGTTTCAAGTCTTACAAGAACAACTTTTTCTTTGTTTTTGCCGTGAATAACAGCATCTTCAGCTGTGAAAACAATCTTACCAGTGGCAGCGCCCGGAGATGCAGCAATACCGTGACCAATAACATTTTCTTTATCAGCTTTCTTTAATGCAGCAGCATCGAAAGTTGGGTGAAGTAACATATCTAAAGTTTTAGCATCAATTTGCATTAAAGCTTCTTCTTCAGAAATCATACCTTCATCAATTAAATCACAAGCAATTCTGATAGCTGCAGCAGCAGTTCTCTTACCATTCCTTGTTTGAAGCATATATAATTTTTTATCTTCAATTGTGAATTCCATATCTTGCATATCTCTATAGTGATTTTCAAGAATATTGCAGATTTCTAGGAATTGTTTATAAACATCAGGCATAACTTCGCTCATTTTTGCAATAGGCATTGGAGTTCTTACACCAGCAACAACATCCTCACCTTGAGCATTCATTAAGAATTCGCCCATTAATCCTTTTTCACCAGTTGCAGGATTACGAGTAAATGCAACACCTGTACCAGAAGTTTCACCCATATTACCAAATGCCATCATTTGAACATTAACAGCAGTACCCCAGCTATAAGGGATATCGTGGTCCATACGATAAACATTTGCTCTAGGATTATCCCAAGAACGGAAAACAGCTTTAATAGCTTCAAATAATTGTTCCTTTGGATCAGTTGGGAAATCTTTTCCTAATTGTTTTTTGTATTCAGCTTTGAATTGATTAGCAAGTTCTTTCAAATCTTCAGCAGTTAGATCAACATCATATACAACATTTTTCTTTTCTTTCATTTGGTCGATAAGTTTTTCAAAATATTTCTTACCAACTTCCATTACAACATCACTAAACATTTGAATGAATCTTCTGTAGCAGTCCCAAGCCCATCTTGGATTACCAGATTTCTTAGCGATAACTTCAACAACTTCTTCGTTTAAACCAAGGTTTAAGATTGTATCCATCATACCAGGCATAGATGCTCTAGCGCCAGAACGAACAGAAACTAACAATGGATTTTCTTTATCACCGAATTTTTTGCCAGTGATTTCTTCCATCTTAACAATTGCATCCATAATCTGTGCTTGGATTTCTGGGTTGATTTGTCTGCCATCTTCATAGTATTTAGTACAAGCTTCAGTTGAAATAGTAAAACCTTGAGGAACAGGAAGTCCTAGGTTGGTCATTTCAGCAAGGTTTGCGCCTTTACCACCAAGCAAATTTCTCATACCAGCATTGCCTTCTTTAAATAAGTAAACGTATTTATTTGCCATATTTTTTCTCCTATTAAAA
>CAKVMJ010000025.1 GCA_934772445.1 uncultured Clostridia bacterium | reverse complement strand
CTTGAGGCTGGCGAAAGATTCCCAGCAACTCAACATTCTGGCAGTTACTACGAAGAAGAATAATAAAAACTGCAAAAAGGAAGGGCAAAACCCTTCCTTTTTTATTATCCACAAATACGCCAACTCTGAGGATAACTCTAAATTATTTTCAATACAAGTTTAAAAACGATTATTAATTATCTTCAATAATCATATTTTTAACTTTCATAAGCCTTGTTAGGTTTCCACGGTCATTTTCCGCAAGCTTTAGTTCTATATTCTTTATAGTTTCCCTATACCTTGGAAGCAAAATATTTTCAAGGGCATTAACTCTTCTTTTGCCCTTTTCTATATCGCTTGCAAGCAAATAAACTATTTTCTCACTCTCAGCCAATTTTACAAGTTTTGGAACAACCTTATAAAAGTTTTGAACTGCGAAATCTAATTCTGTGGTAGAACCGATTGGCGAATAAGGCAAATTACTATCTAATATACTTTCTTCAACCGAAATATCTGGAACAGCTGAATTTAAAAGTTGTTTAGTTTTAAATGAACAATCAAAAGCATACGAAGGCATAGCAAAAAGCAGACCTAAATCTTTTTCGCTAATTCTAGTTTTTGCTCTACCAAACTGCTTTAAAACCGCTCCAAATTCGCTTTCAACCTCCATTCTTAGTTTTTTATTTTCTTGAACCAAAGAATAGAATAAGCGAATCTGTTCGTTTGTTTTATCTTTTAATAAAGAATAGCCGTTTTCAGCAGTCTTTAATTTTGCTTTAACTTTTCTAAGTTCCATTCTATTTGGATTAACTTGCATAACTAAACTTATTCTTCCTTTCCTATAAATTCATCTAAATACTTTTCTTTAATTCGTTTTAACTCGCTTTTATCAAACATATTAAGCAATTTCCAGCCAATATCAAGCGTGGTTTTTATATCCCTATTCTCATTCTCGCCTTGGCTTATAAATTGTTTTTCAAATTCTTCTGAAAATTCAGCATAAACCTTATCCGTTTTTGAAATGGCACTCTCGCCCAAAATAATAGCAAGTTCTCTTGCTTCCTTACCTCTTGAATAACAAGCAAATAATTGATTCATTTCATCTGAATGATATTCAAATGTTTTATCCTTACCAATACCCTTATCTTTCAACCTAGATAAGCTACTAAGCACATCAACTGGCGGATAAATACCTTTCTTATATAGTTCCCTGCTAAGGATTATCTGCCCCTCAGTGATATAACCAGTTAAATCTGGAATTGGGTGAGTTTTATCATCATCAGGCATTGTAAGAATAGGAATTTGAGTAATAGAACCCTTTTTTCCTTTTATAATTCCTGCTCTTTCATAAATACTAGCCAAATCTGTATATAAATATCCTGGATAACCTCTACGGCTTGGTATCTCTTTTTTAGCACTTGAAATTTCTCTTAAAGCTTCAGCGTAATATGTCATATCAGATAAAATAACAAGAACATGTTTGCCCTTTTCAAATGCAAAATATTCTGCAACACTAAGTGCAACCTTAGGTGCAAAAAGTCTTTCAGCAGATGGGTCGTTTGCCAAGTTTACAAACATAATAGTTCTATCTAAAGCACCAGTTTTTTCAAAATCTTCTTTATAGAAGTTTGCCTCCTCATAAGTGATACCCATTGCCACAAATATTATCACGCAATCTTCGCCTTCATCTAAAACTTTAGCTTGTCTAACAATTTGTGCGGATAATTCTTGATGAGGCAAACCGCTCATTGAAAATATAGGTAGCTTTTGTCCTCTAACCAATGTGTTTAAACCATCAATACTAGAAATTCCTGTTTGCATAAACTTATTAGGATATTCTCTAGCTGTTGGATTTATAGGGCTTCCATTAACATCAACAAACTTTTCTGGAAGAATTTTTGCTCCGCCATCTATAGCTTCGCCCATACCATTAAAAACTCTTCCAAGCATATCCATAGAAACGCCAATTTCCATAGGTTTGCCCAGAAATCTAACCAAGCTTTCTTTTGGTTGCAAACTTTGAGTTGTATCAAAAAGTTGAACTATCGCTTTATCATTCTCAATTTCTAAAACTTTACCTTTCCTAATCTCGCCAGTTTGGGTTTTAACATTCACAAGTTCGCCATATCCAACGCCCTCAACATTATCAACCAAAATAAGTGGACCAACAACTTCCTTTATTGTTTTATATTCTTTAATCATCTATTCACCTTTAGCATTTAGATTTTTAAATTCACTTCGCTCCATATCTAATATTCTTGTAAATTTAGTTAAATCACTTTCATCTATATATTTTGCTCTACCAATTTCTGCTCTTGATTTTAAATTTACTATATCTTCATATCCCACGCCATCTTTAACCGCACTCTGAGCCAATGATGCAAACTCGCAAATTAGGTTTAACATTTTTTGTTGTTTGTTTAGAGATGTGTAGGTATCAATATCATCAAACGCATTTTGATGCAAATAATCTTCTCTAATCATTTGTGCCACAAGCAATGTAACTTTATCCTTATTTGAGAGTACATCAAATCCAATTAATTGTACCACTTCGTTTAGTTCTGCCTCTTCTTGCAAAGTTTTCATTGCAAACGCTTTTTGATTAACGAAATCTTCGGAGATATTATCTTTATACCATTTATTTATCTTATTATTATACCCTGAATAACTTATAAGCCAATCAATGGCTGGGAAATGTCTTTTATAAGCAAGTGCTGAAGATAATCCCCAGAAAACTTTAACAATTCTTAATGTGGCTTGTGCAACTGGTTCGCTTAAGTCACCGCCTTGAGGTGATACCGCACCAATTGCCGTGATTGAACCAATCCTATTATCTTTACCTAAAACTTGAGTTTTTCCTGCTCTTTCATAAAACTCTGCAAGCCTACTACCAAGATATGCTGGATAACCTTCTTCACCCGGCATTTCTTCAAGCCTACCAGAAAGTTCTCTTAAAGCTTCTGCCCATCTTGATGTGGAATCTGCCATTATAACCACATTATATCCCATATCTCTAAAGTATTCAGCAATTGTAATACCAGTATAGATAGAGGCCTCTCTTGCTGCCACGGGCATATCCGATGTATTGGCAATCAAAACAGTTCTCTCCATAAGCATTTTACCAGTTTTGGGGTCTTTCAATTTAGGAAACTCATTCAAAACATCGGTCATCTCGTTGCCTCTTTCTCCGCAACCGATATAAACCACAATCTCAGCCTCGCTCCATTTTGCTAACTGATGTTGAACAACAGTTTTTCCGCTTCCAAATGGTCCCGGTACTGCTGCCACACCTCCTTTTGCAATTGGGAAAAATGTATCTATAACCCTTTGTCCTGTTACTAAAGGCTCACTTATTGACAATTTCTTAGCATAAGGCCTACCTTTACGAACAGGCCAAATACTAAGCATTTTTAAATCTTTGATTTCATTTTTTGTTTTTACTTGGCAAATAGTTTCATCAATTGTAAATTCGCCATTAGATATATTTTCAATAGTTCCAGCAACACCATAAGGAACTAATATTTTATGCGTTACAATGCTAGTTTCTTTTACATATCCTAAAATATCGCCTGCTTCAACTTCATCGCCTTTTTGTTTGGTGGCCACAAACTTCCATTTTTTATTATGGTCTAGATGTGTGGCATTTTGTCCAACTGTAATTCTATCGCCATTTTGGTTATACATATCAGTTAAACTTCTTCCAATACCATCAAAAACATTAGAAATAAGCCCCGGTGCTAGTTCCACGCTTAGAGGATTACCAGTACTTTTAACTTCATCGCCAACTTTTAGCCCTGAAGTTTCTTCATAAACCTCAATAGAAGCTTTGCCGTTTTTAAGTTCGATAATTTCGCCTATTAAGTTATTCTTACCAATATGCACCACATCATAAAGTTTTTCATCTTCCATTCCACTAGCCACAACTAATGGTCCAGAAACTTTTTCAATCCTTTTTTGCATAGCCTACTCCTTAAAGATATTCACGCCCAAACAATCTTTTGCTTTCTTGGCAATATTTTTAAACGCCAAACCATCAGACATAGAGTTTGATGGCAAAATTAAAATAATTGGATAGATTTTATTTTCATAAGATTTTATTTGTTTTTCCAAAACCTTTGCTAAGCTTTCAGATACAAATATAATAGAATTTTCTTTTGCCAAGTTTTTAAGTTCAAACCTAGCAATTTTCTCATCGTTTACCACTTTAACATTTGCATCAATTGCTTTAAAAATTTCAAAATCCAAACTATCGCATAAAACAGCCAAACCTTTCATAGATAAACTCTCCTAATATCATTTTTTATCTGATTTTTGTTTAGGCCATTAATCTTCCCTTCAAATATAACCCTTAAATTAGAAATTTCATTTAATTTTAAATAACAATATCTTAAATATGGTGTTAAACCATTTACATCTGTTTTCTTTGCTTCAAAATAATTAACCGCAAATAAATCTTGCATTTTTTCAAACTTCGTCATCGGCTTTTTCTCGATTAATGCCGTACAAATAAATTTAATCATTAATGCGTTATCATCAAACTTAGTGTCATTTAAAATTTTGTTATAATCTTTTTGCATTAGATTCTCAAGTTCTTTTTTTGTAACTTTTCCACCCTCTAAGAAAAGAACTTCCATTAAATTTTTATCCTTAAATCTTAGAGCGTTTTTCAAGTTTAAACCATCTATATATGTTTGCGCAATTATAGATAAATCTTTATTGCAAGCAGATAATCTTCTAAATTCCAAATATTTAGCTTTCTTAAAGGCGGTATCTAAAACAAAACCTGTAAGTTTTTCTGTTTTATCCAATGTTTCCAAACAAAACTTTTGCTCGTTTGAAAATATGCCATAATTTTTATTTTCTATTGCTTTTTCAATATCCGCTATTTTATATAATCCTTCAGGCTTATAACTTAAATTCATTTTTTGTAATCGGATTTTTGTAAAAGCACATTGAATATTATAATAATCATTATTTAAACAGAAAAATGCTGTTATTTTTTTATCAACAACATTTTGTTTTACAAAATCTAAAAAGTTTTTTTCATCTAATTCCACAACTGAAATTAAATCATTATAAGTTTGGATATTTAATCCTTGCAATAAATTATGAGAACCTAAAATTTTAAGCATTGTTTCAATGTTTGTTGCATCGCATAAAAAACCAAGTTCTTGCTCAGTTAATAATTCCATACTTTTTGAATTTGCAACAGCATTAAAAAATATATTCATTAAAACAATTCCCTAACAATTTCCGTTATATTATTTTCCCTATACTCAGCCAAAATGCCCTCATAGGTTAAATCTAAATTTCTTATATCATCTTCTAAAATAAAACCACCCTTGAAATCTCCATCGGTAGATTTTATTTTTAAATTCTTTTCTTTAAAAGACTTTAGCTTTTCAATTTGTTCTTGCAACTTTTTTTGGTTTTTAGACAACACCAAAAAATCGTTTTTTTCAGCATACTCTGCTAGAAGTTTTTCAAAATAATCTAAAACTTTATCTTCTTTTAAATTAACTAACTTATCTAAAACAATTTCAAATATTTTTTCAACAACAGAGTTTTTTACAAATAACAAAGATTTGTTTTCTTTCAAGTTCGCCTTTTGTTTTTCAATCTTCAATTGCTCGCGACATTCATTTTTTGCTTTAGTAACTTCCCATTCAATATAACCACTAGCCTTGGTGTTTGCTTCAGAAAGTTTTACATCTGCATCTTTTTTTGCTTTTTGTATAGTTGCTTTTGATTCTGCTTTGCCATTTTCTATTATCTTTTCTATAAGCTTTTCTTCTCTATCCATTCTAAACCACCGCTAACAACAATATTGAAGAAACTAACGCCAAAATTGCATAAGTTTCAATCATAGCAGGGAACAAAATTAATTTACCAGATAAGCCTTCATTTTTAGCAACTGCATAAATTGATGCAACTGAACATTTACCTTGATATATTGCAGCGATTAAGCCTACAATTGCAGTTGGCATAACAGCACCAAACAAAGCCCAGCCTTGAGCCACAGTTTCAATTCCTGCCAAATAACTCTGACCTAAAATTCCAAGAACGAATCCATAAATACCTTGCGTTGCTGGTAACACAACTAGAACCAAAACCTTACTAAATTTTTTAGGGTCTTCAGCTAAAACGCCTGCACCAGCTTGACCAGTATAGCATAAACCAATTGCAGAACCACAACCACAAGCCAAAACACAAATTGCCAAACCAATAATTCCTATTACTTGTCCACTCATAACTTTCTCCTTAATTTAATTTTACATAATTTAATTTAAAACCAAAAGGTTTAAATTCTTCGCCTTCGCCATTATAAAACTTTGCAAAGTATTCAATATATTGAAGTCTTATATCGTGAATATACGCACCAAGTGCGCCCATCGCAAGGTTAAATGCGTGACCAATCAAGATTATAACTCCGCCTAAGATATAACCAAGCGGACTTGTCATCATTCCTAATCCCATTGTGTTGAATTGACTACCAATTATCGCACCTGATAGCATCAAACCAAATAATCTTGTATATGATAGAATATCTGAAAATAAGTTTATCAAACCATATAAAGCTGAAAAACTTTTAGTAAATTTTCCAAATCCTTTAACGCCAATTCCTGCAAACACCACTGCAATACCTAAGCTTACAAGCGTTATAATAAGCCCCGGTTTTGAGACTGAAGAAATGAAGTTTCCAAACGAACCACTATAACCAATTTTGAAGAAATCAAGCAATGGTTTTGTTGAAGCCATCAAAACTCCAATCATAAATATTGTCCACATAAAGCCATTCACAATTCCATCAAAAATTCTTCCGCATTTAATTGCATTAACTCCTCTTAATGCAAAACCAACCGCAATTTGAACCACACCCATAAGCAAGCAAACTAGCATTAACACTAGCGGATTGCCTGTTGGGTCTGGCATAACACCCTTTGGAATAATTGCTAATTGAGAATGTGAAAATCCAAAAAACGAACCAAATAATATTCCCCAGATAATCGTAAACACTCCGCCCATTGCAATTAAGCTCCATAACCTTTTTGCTCCATTATCTTCTTTTATCCTGCTTGCAATTACCGAACCTATTATAATAAGCAAAATACCATATCCAATATCTGCCATAATAAATCCAAAAAATATCATAAAGAAGAAAAATACCGATAAATTAGGGTCAACTTCGTTATAACTTGGCGGTGAATACATATTTGTAACAAACTCCGCCATCTTTATAATCTTGCCATTTTTTGTTAGCGTTGGAGGATTATCTTTTGGAGTAATCTTTTTCTCTTTAATAATTAAAGTTTCAAATTTATCTTCCAATCTTTTCTTTAATGATTTAACCTCACTCTTAGGCGTATAGCAATTTAAAATAAATGTGCTATCCGTTTTAGAAATTAAATCCTTAACAGAGTATTTTTCTAATTTATAACTTAAAAAATCCGAATACATTTTTAAATCTTTTAAGTTTTCATTCTCGCCTTTTATAATCTTTAAAATATCTTCTATTTCAAGATTTATATTGTTTATCTTTTCTTCTAAATCTAAATACTTCTCTTCATCTTCTTGACTTAAGACATAAGATACCACCACAACGCCATTTTCCATTAGTTTGGTTTTTAAATTCTTATCTAATTCGGCAAGTTCTAATTTAATCATCTCAAATTCTTCTTGATTAAAATCAAAATTTAAAGATAGATTATTTTTGCCTTCCAACTCAAAAAATAAATCATCTGTTGGGCTATTTGAATTTAGCAATTCTTTATAAAGCTTTTCTAAAACTCTATTTTTGTTTTCACTCTTAACACTTTTTGATTTTTCAACATTAATAGAATACTTTTTCAGTTTATCTGGAATATAACTTTGTTGCTGTTTTCTCAATGCTAAAATCTCATTAAATTTAGATTGAATTATGGCAATTTTCTCAGTAATTCCTGCCACTTTGCTTTTTAATTCATTTTCTTTATCTTCAATCTTTATAAAATCATCAAACCCAACTTCGAATTTATCCGCAATTTTTTCATTATTTGCTTTTTCAATAAATGAAATTGCATCAGAAACATTTTTGATTTCCAATTCCAAATCACTTTTTTTATCAACAGCATCTTCAACTTTGGTTGCAACATCAGATTTAACTATTTGAACATTATGCGATAAAAACAATTCATCTAAAACTCGGCTTTGATCTTGTTTTAAGCCAACCAGTTGGAGTTTTGCCATTTTAACAATTGCCATTTTTCCCTCCTAACCTATAATTTCTTTAAAAATTTTATCTGCTAGAGATTGAATTTTTTCATTATATTTATCACCAAAATTTTTGGTTTGATTTAAAATATTATCATCAACTTCCATTTGCACTTTTTCAAGTTTTAACGAATTATCTTTATAAACTTTCGCAATTTTAGATTTAGCATCTTTTCTTGCCTGTTCCATTATTTTTAAGCACTCTTCTTCCGTTTGAATTTCGAGTTCTTTAACCTTTTTATCAGCATCTTCTTTTAAAGTTTTTACTTTAATTTCTGCCTCTTGCACCTTATTTAGAATTTGATTAACGCTTTCCATACTTTTCCTCTTAATATATCTTAACAAATTGAAAAAAAGGTGTCAAACAAAGACACCAATTTTTAAATATTACTTTTAATTTATGGTAAAACTTTTTTATATACATTATAAAATTTAATATTTAACTTCTATATTTTTAATACAAAATTACAAGCAAAAAGCATAAAACCAGCAACAAAAAGCAAAAAATAAAAAGCAAATTACTTATTATTTTATGTTTCATCATTCTTTCCTTAAAAATTTGATAGTATTCGCATTATATCTGAAAAAAATTTATATCTAAACCTTTTCAGATAGAAAATTGATTATCTTTTAATCTTATAATATATATTTATAAGATAATATCAAATTTTGTTAAAATTTTTAATATTATTCTAAATATTTAATGCTTTGCTTTTATTGGATTAAAAAATGAAACCTATATAGGCCTCATTTCTAACATTTCAAATATAAAAATTGCACAAAAAAAGAAAGTGCCTACAATATGTGCATACTTCATATTGCAGGGGCTATAAGCCTATCACTTTCTTCGAACATTATAACCGAATACCTATATGAAAGTCAACTAAATTAATATGTATTTCAAAAATTTTTGCTGTTTTTACAAAAAAAAACTTATTTTTATATATTTTTCACTAAATTTTTACTGTTTTCCTAAGATTTTGTGTGGTTATAAAGCAGCTGCTGAAGACCAAACAACTCTTCAAAATCAATTCGAATATGTTCAAAACTTCTTTGCAAATCAAGAAAAAGTTAAGGTTTACGAACTAAACGGCAACGCTATTACAGAAGTTACAGAAGCATAATTAATCAAATTAACAACTTAATATAAAAAAAATAAGACACTCGAATTCCGAGTGCCTTTGATTTTTAAAATTTATCATCAAAATGAACTTTTCTACCATCAAAGACTGTTACTGCGTAAGTTTTTGTCCAAGCTGGTGAACCACTAGTTCTAACTTTTATGTCTTCGTTTGAAAGTCCAAGTTCTAATTTCATTGCATCTTCTGCTCCAAACATATTTTCAATATAATGAAGCAATTCAACAACACTATGTTTTCCATTTTTATTAACCAAATAATATGTTCTAACTTCTCTAGCCATAACATTACCTCCTTCAAGAATTTATATAAAACCTTTTTACTCACCTTTTTATCAATACATATAAAATATCACATATTGCCTTATAGGTCAATTATTTTTATAAATATTTCCACCAAGGCAACACAACCTTTCTTTTTAAGATATTTTAGACCTTATAAAGAATATACTCGATTTAATCGTAAATATATAATTATTATGGAGATAATTAGGTATGGAATTAAAGGAAATTATATTTAGAATAGGATATTTTAGAAATAAAGCAAAATTAAGTGCTAGAGCATTGAGTTTGGAAATAGATAAAAATCCAGCATATATCACCAAATTAGAAGCTGGCGATTACGAACCTTCAATGCAAGTGGTTTTAGATATAATTAAAGCTTGCAAGATAACACCTGAAGAATTTTTTTATTCAAATCTTAGCAGTTATGCAATAGATAAGCAAACTTTAAAAATTATAGAAAACCTTAGCGAAAATAAAAAGATGGCACTTAATATATTGTTAAACGACAAACAAGAGTAATTAACTCTTGTTCTTTTTTCTAAAACTCAAAGAGCTTAGAATCAAAAATAAATCTAAGGCTAAAATAATTTACATTGATTTTTTAGTTTCACCAACTATAATTTACAATATTTCTTAATGAAATTTATAATAACTGGAGAAAGCTTTTCTGTTATAAATGTTTGGCTTGGGTGCAAGCCATCTGAGGTTTCCGAGTCGGAGGAGCGAGAAAACTCACATTCATTATATAAATCCAAAACCAATATAGAATATTTCTTACCAATATTTTTTATTGCTTCTGCAATATCTTCAAGTTCTATTCCTGCGCTATTTTTTCCTGTTCTTGAAATACATTTCAATGGTGTCATAAGAAAGATAAATTTATTTGGATACTTTTCTTTTAAGCTTCCAACTATCTTATTAAGTCCGCCATAAATTGTTAAAACATCATCACTATCAATATTTCCTAACTTGGTTCCAGCGCTATAATCATTAACACCTCCAAGAAGGCTAATTATATCCGCTTCTCCCGCGTTATCTAATTGTTCATATATCCAACCCCTATCCTTTACGCCATAGGCAAGAGTTGTACCGCTAACTCCTAAATTTTGAACACTCTTTAGCCCTAATCCATCTTTAACGGTTTCAGAATAAGGAATTGGTGCGTATTTTTGAGGCTTTGTAATACTATCCCCCAAAACCACATAACTTAGGGTTGAGAAATCTATATATGTTTGCTTGCAACCAATCAATATGAATGTTCCAAAAAACAAAGTTAGCAGAAAATATATAATAATATTTTTTGTTTTAAACACAAATATCTCCAATAACCGCCTATTATAAAACAACTAATATTAAATCGCAACAAAAATTTAAAAGTTTTTTCAAAAACAAAAAAATTCATTGTAAAAATTTTTTAAATTAATTTATTATTAACTTTTACCGAAATTCTATTTAACATTGAAGATATCTTAACTTCAATAAATGTTTCATCTTCAAGTGTGGTGGTTAAACTTATCTCAAAATATCTTAGAGATTTATATTCATCGCATTTTTCTCCATTAACTTTTAAAGTGCAAGTAAAAAATCCAACATAAACAGAGATTAAATTACCACCAACACTATATTCTTTATATTTTAAAAGCAAACTGTCTATAAAAAATGCAAAAGTTATAGGTAAGATAAATAAACCAACATATAAAAATATTTCTAAAAAATAGGACTTGAAGATTAACGAGAGGTTAATCTTTTTTTAAAAAGAAAAAGGAGAGTTATCTTCCACTCCCCATATTTTTTCTATCTTTTATTCTTTTTGCATATTTCAAAATAACTTTTTCCAATGCTTTATCCGCATCAATATTTAGTTCGCAAGCAAGGCTTAATAGAGAATATAAGCAATCTGCAAATTCCAATTCAAAATCATCTGTTTTTTCAAAATCTTTTGTACCATAATTAGTGGCTTTTAAATATTCTTTGGCTAGTTCTCCAAGTTCGCTATTAATATCCAAAAGTCGTGCTTCGGGTGGCATAGCCTCCCTATGAGAGATTTGCTCATTAAATTCTTTTACTTTTTCTTGCATAAATTTCTCCTTATTTTTCATTTTTAATTTTATCTGAAATTTCTTCATAAATATTTATCGGTTTCAAATCTCTTTTTTCGCCTAAGTAATCCAATATCGCAGATTTATAGATATGCTTTGCGATTTGGTAATGTTCATCACTTAATCTTGAAAAAGTTTCCATCATAATACCGCTATTTATTTCCAAAATTTTCAAATCATCTTTTTCATCTCGGATAATATCTATTGATGCAAAGTTTAATTTCAAAAATTTAGCAACATCTAAAGCAAATGAAGCAAGTTTATAAACTAAATTCTTATCTTCAATCAAAACTGGCAACGAACCCTGACCTAAGTTATGTTTCCAAGCCACAACCACCTTTTCACCCTGCTTTGGTATATATTCCAAATCCAGATTTTTAACTCTATCGTTATGCGGAATATCTAAACCTTTAATAAGCGCAGAAATTGGTAATACTCCATCGCCAATAACCGATGGGCGTTCTTTACTATAAATAAGCAATGCCCTACCATTCTCAACAATAACCCTATATTCGTTTTTAATATCCACCTTCGGACAAACAGCCATAGACCAATTTTTAGCTAATATTTTAAACACAGCCATTTCTAATTCTTTTTGAGTTTTAATCAAATAAACAGAATGTCCGCCACTTCCATTATTAGATTTACAAACTATCTCACCATATTCTTCTAACATTTGGTTTAGTTTATAAAACATTCCATAATCATCATACATTGGGCTATCTGGTCTTTCAAAATAAATGTGTTTAACGCAAGGTATGCCATTTTCTTCTAAAAGCGAAGATAAGGCAGATTTATCATCACAAATTCTGCTATTAACTGCATCATTATTTGGAAATTTAAAATTTAAAATAAAGCAATTCTTTTTATCTTTTGTTTGAATTTGATAAACCCAATCATCAGATAGTTCTTTTAAATTAAAGCCTTCTTCATTGCAAATATCTTCTATAATTAAACTAATCTGTTTTTTCTCGTATGCCATAAGTAACCTCTTAACAACTACAATAGTATAGATAAATTTAAAAATATTGTCAAGTTTTTATAGATGCCACGCTATCTAATATGGCTTAAAATCAATCAAAAACTAGATTCTTAATTACATAATTAAATAATTATTACAAAAAATAAATTTAACATTAAGTTATAAAATTTATTTGACTTTATCTTAAAGTATTTTGTAAAATAAGGGTAAAGAATGAAAAAGGAGAAAAAATATGAAAAAAATTAGAGTAGCCCAAATTGGTTGCGGAAAAATGAGTAAATATACGATGAGATATGTTTACGAAAAAGAAGGAGAAATTGTTTGCGCTTTTGATATTAGCGAAGATAGAATCGGCAAAGATATCTCCTATGTTATGGAAGGCAAACCAAGAAAAGTTTTAATTTCAAACATTGAAAACCTAGAAGCAGTTTTGAGAAAAACTAAGCCAGATGTTGCAATTGTTACAACTATGAGCTTAATGAACGATATTGAAAGCATTTTCGAAACTTGTGCTAAATGCGGAGTTAATGCTATTTCAACTTGTGAAGAAGCGTTCTTCCCTTGGAATTCAGCTAAAAAGATTACTCAAAAATTAGATAAGATTGCAAAAGAAAATAATTGTACTTTATGCGGAAGTGGTTATCAAGATTATTCTTGGGGTACTATGGTTTCTTCTCTTTGCGGTTCAACTCAAAGCATTAAGAAGATTAAAGGTAAATCAAGCTACAATGTTGAAGATTATGGTATTGCACTTGCTCAAGTTCACGGTGCGGGCTTAGATTTAAAAACATTTGATGAAAAGATTGCATCTGTGGATAGAATGTCGGATAAAGCAAGACAAAAACTTATTGATTCTGGCAATTATTCTCCATCATATATGTGGACTGTTAATGGTTGGCTTTGCGAAAAGCTTGGTTTAACAGTTAAAAGACAAACTCAAGAATGTATTCCTCAAACATATAAGAAAGATTTAGTTTCAAAAACTCTTGGTATGAAAATTAAGAAAGGCGATGCAACTGGTATGGCTGCTATCGTTACCACTGAAACTAAAGAAGGTGTTATCCTTGAAACTCAATGTATTGGTAAAGTTTATGGTCCAGATGAATACGATGTAAATGAATGGACTATTGAAGGCGAACCAACTACAACTGTTACTGTTAGCAAACCTGCCACAGTTGAACTTACTTGTGCAACTATTGTTAACAGACTTGTTGATGTTATCAACGCTCCTGCTGGATATGTTACAACAGATAATATGCCAGATATTCATTTTGTTGGAAAACTTCATAAATAGTTGAAGATACTTTTAAAAACAATTCGAATTTATATATTATAGGAGAGGCGTATAAGGTAAACAAAAAACTTTAACAACTTAATATAATTAAAAATTAATACAAAAGATATTAATGAAAATAATAAAAGATAAAGGTTTTATAAATTCATAAAAAAAATGATATAAATAGGTAATCAAAGAAAAATGGAAAATAAAATAGAATTTATAAAACAAATAATATAACATAAAAAATTCAAACCTTGATTGGTTTGAATTTTTTTATTCTTAAAATTCCCCTTTCCGCTCCCTCGCTTCGCAAAATTGGTATCTGGTAAGAAATATAACAATATAATTACAAATGTAACTATAACGGCTTAAATTTAAAATAATGTTCTAGCCCATCAAACAGACCCTTAATCATTCGTGTTTTATTTACCCAAAAACACATAGGGTTGATACCCACCTTTCACTCACTACCATCTTTTAATTTTAAAGAAGTTCAGTTGTCCAGTTTAGTTCTTGAATAGATGTATCTATTTTTCTAAGTTCTTTGCTAAGCTTATCTGCTTCTTTTTGCATATCTGAAACATTGAATGTTGCAATAGTTCTAATTTCGGAATGACTAACCCTATTAATAACTTCACTTCCAGAATTTACAAAGTTTCTAATCAAATTCAACTTCTGGTTTAAAACATCTCTTTTTGCAATAAGGCTAGAGATTGTTAAACCATCTGCATTAGTTGTTAGTTCGTTTGTTTTGTTGATATGAATTATTAAATATTCGTATCTATTTGTATCTTCTTTTAATTCTTTTAATAAGTCTTTTGGATCTTCATTAGGTGTTAAACCTTCTTGAACTCTTGCGTTGTTACGAAGCCTAACATCTAACATATATAATTTATCTTTTAATTGCTTTCTTTCAAGCAATGCTTCTGCTAATTTCATTTTTCACCTCATAAAACCTAAATTTTATATATCTTACCACACATTTTCTCTTTTACCTACTTAAATTTTGTATGATACTTTAATTTTAAAAAATTACTAAAAATATCAATCTTAATTGCAATCTCAAAACAACTTGTTAAAGTTAAAAAAAATCAACTAAAGATGTTCTTTTTATCTAGTGGTTAAAATTAAATAATAATTTACTTTTTCTTTAGCATGTGAACGCCTTTTTGCCCACTTGATTTTGTGAAATGTTTTTTGCTTGCTGGCGTATGCTTGTCTGCTGGAGCGAAGCGACAGCCTTGTATCAATAAGCATACACTAAGATCTCATATATTATTTTTTTCATAAAACTATTGATTTATTAACAAAAGTATGGTACCATAGTATCAAGGTAGTATGATATCAAGAGGTGTAAATATGCGAGATAAAGTGCAGATTACTAAAGATGTATTTACTGTTAGAATGAAGCCAGACCTATATGACAAAATGCAAACAAAATTAAGAGCTGGTAGAAAAAACCTGAGCATTAATAAATACATTAACGATTTAATTGAAAAGGATTTATCTAAGGAGAATAGAAATGAAAAGAACTGAAATTATACATATCATAGGAAATAAATATTTGATTAGCAATATAGAAAATGATGAATTCAGTTATCCAAAAGGATTTAAAAAGCAATCAATACAATTTACTCCTATTTACGATAAAAAGAAAAATAGAAAATATGAAAATATTGATATAAGATTCGTTAAAGACAATGTTTCTATTCTAATAGAAACTAAAGTTGATTTTAATAAAGATTTAGAAAGTGCAAAAGATCAACTTTCTGCATATGTAGAATATGAAAAGCAATTGACCGGCAATAAAATAATTGCAATTCTTGCGAATACAATAAATAATGAAATTAAAGTTTGGCGTGGCGTTGTCTCTGAAATGGATTATATGCAAAATGAATCCGCTTTGCGAACAATTGATGAATATATAGACTTCTATACTTCTAAAGTTAATGATAAAGAAAAAGTAATGGCGAACACTTATAAACTTAACGAATTATTACATAAAAATGGTATTTCAGAAAATTTAAGAAGTCAATTTGTTGGCACCTGTCTTTTAGCTCTAAAAAAAGGACTTGATTATTCTACACCCTCATTAACAGCAAAACAAATTAGAGTAAAATTTAGCGAAGTGCTTGAAGATTTATTAAATAAAGATATTAAAAAAGCAGATAAATTAGCCCTTTTAAACAGAAATGTTTTGGATTCTCAAGATGTTAGAAGTCTAGAGATTGCTGATTTTAGAGAGATATTAAGATTTATAGAAAATAATATTTTACCATTTATTAATGACAAAAGCACCTCTGGTCAAGACTTGCTAAACTTATTTTTTGTTACATTTAATAAATATGTAGGAAAAGCAGATAAAAACCAAGCCTTTACACCTGATCATATAACTGATTTTATGGCAAAAATAACTGGAGTAAACAAACATTCTATTATCTTAGATCCATGTTGTGGAAGTGGGTCGTTTTTAGTAAGAGCTATGACTCAGGCATTAGATGATTGTTCTACAAAATATGAACAAGATAAAGTAAAGGAAAATCATATTTTTGGCATAGAATATGATGAAAATATTTATGGACTAGCTACTACAAATATGCTAATTCATGCTGATGGAAATTCCAATATTAAACAAGGTAGTTGTTTTGATTTTGCAGATGTTATTAAAGAAGCAAAACCAAATATTATTTTAATGAATCCACCATACAATGCGCAAAGAAAACATATGCCCAAATCGTATACGGATACTTGGAATAAAGATAAAAAAGAGGACCCTACAAAAGGATTCTACTTTGTTAAATATATTTGCGATACTTTAAATTCTGTAAACACTCCAGCAACTCTAGCCGTTTTATTACCAGTCGCCTGCGCTATTGGTACAAGTAGTGAAATTTCAAACATAAAAGAAGAAATATTAAAAGAAAATACTTTAGATGCTGTATTTACTCTACCAAATGAATTATTTTATCCAGGTGCTTCAGCATCTGCCTGCTGTATGATAATTAAAGTTGGTAAAAAACATAACGATGTTTCAAATCCAGATACTTTCTTTGGTTATTATAAAGATGATGGATTTAAGAAAAAGAAAAATTTAGGACGCATTGAACAAATGGATTTAAACGGTAAAAGCCGTTGGGTCAAAATCGAGAACGAATGGATAAAGTTGTATAGAAACAGAGAATCAATAGATGGGTTATCTGCCACAAAAAAAGTAAATGGTAAAGATGAATGGCTTTGTGAAGCATATATGAAAACTGATTATTCTTCACTCACTGAAAAAGATTTTCAAAAAACAATAAACGAATATCTTGCATACTTGGTAAAGGAGGGGAATGTTTATGAATCTTAATGTTAAAGAATGGAAAGAATTTATTGTTGGGGATATTTTTAATTGCAGTACAACATCAGCTTTAGATATAAATGATGCAATTGATGGCGATATACCCTACATAACAAGAAGTGCGTTAAATAATGGTGTAACAGACTATTACGGTAATACAGAAAAAAAGATTAAGGGTAACTGCATAACTATAGGCGCTGAGGGAACTTTAGCTTTTTATCAACCGAATGATTTTATTCCAGGAGTAAAAATATATACAATTAGACATAATAATTTAAACCCTATAAATGCAATGTTTATATTAACATTATTAAATAGTTGCGCATATTTATACTCATACGGAAGAGCAAGAATTTTAGAAAAATTAAAACAGGAGACAATAAAATTACCAATAGATTCTAATGGCAGCATTGATTGGCAATTTATGGAAGATTATATAAAATCACTTAATTATAAACCTATATCTACAACAAATAAATTAGGAGTACAAATCTCGTACTCTTGGCTTGACTGATTTAAAAAATATAAACTTAAAACTATCATAATAATAAATGATTTATATTATATTTTTCAAACTTTAATCCGACTTTAAAATATAAAACGAACCCTGAATTATTTTCAAGGTTCGTTTTATTCATGTATGGTGCCGAAGGGGGGACTCGAACCCCCATGGTTTCCCGCACGATTTTGAGTCGTGTGCGTCTGCCGTTTCGCCACT
>CAKVMJ010000024.1 GCA_934772445.1 uncultured Clostridia bacterium | reverse complement strand
TTTGTTTGCATTAGCAAATGGCACAGTTAAATTTGAGCAAGAGACAAAAACAAAGAAAAAAGTAAGTATTGTTGAAAGTAAATAATAAAAGCCATCAATTTTGATGGCTTTTTAATTTTTAATATAGGATAGAATAAGAGATGAAATATCAAATTTTTGATGATAGAATAGAGATTGAAAATTCAGATGATTTTAATATTATGCAAACCTTATCTTGCGGGCAAGTTTTTAGATTTAAGGTAGAGGATTTTGGCTTCAAACTATATTTTAAGGGTGAGAAAGCCACTATATATTGTCAGAAAAATACCACTAAAATTTATTGTTCTAACCCAAAACTTATGCAAAATTATTTGGATTTGCAAACGGACTATGCTAAAATAAAAGCAGATTTAGGAGGATTTGAGATTCTAAAGCCTGCAATAAAGTTTGGTAGTGGTATTAGAATTCTAAAGCAAGACCCTCTTGAAATGCTAATTAGTTTTATTATTTCTGCAAATAATAATATTCCTAGAATAAAATCAACTATTGAAAAAATTTGCGAAGGTTATGGAACTAAAAAAGAAGATTACTTTGCATTCCCAACATTATCTCAATTAAAAGAAATTCCTTTGGAGTTTTTTAGAAAATGTGGTTGCGGATATAGGTCGGAATACTTGGTGGATACAATTTCAAAGTTAGAAGATTTTAATTTAGATGAAATTTATAATTTAGATGTTGTGTCGGCAAGGAAAAAACTTATGATGCTAAAAGGTGTTGGAAGAAAAGTGGCTGATTGTGTTTTGTTGTTTGGTTTTTCCAAAACAGAAGTTTTCCCAACAGATACTTGGATTGAAAAAGTATATAAAGAAAATTATGGTAAGGAAATGGAAGCAAAAAAAGTTAGTGATTTCTTTTCTAGTTTGTTTGGTAACTTATCGGGTTACGCTCAGCAGTATTTATTCTATGAAAGAATGAGCAGGAAAAATCAATAAGGAGAAAAAGGGTTATGATTGAAACTAAAAAGATTGCATTACTTGTCGATGTTGATAATGTAAAAATTGGAGGAGAAGCTTTTAATGAGCTATATTCAAAATTAAACGATATTGGTGAAGTTGTTTACTGTAAATTCTATGGTTATAACGATAGAAAACATATCTATTTGAGTGATGCTATTACAAAATTTGGCTATGAAACAGCTCCTTTTATGAGGTATAAAAAGAGATTTAGCCAATTAGATATTAGAATTATTGTTGATGCTATTAAATTGAATTATACTAAAACAGAGATTGATACATATTGTATTGTTGCTGGTGATGGAGATTTAATCCCATTGTTGGTTGAATTAAAAACAAGTGGTAGAACATTGATTGATATAAACACACCTTATCAAGAACAAAACTATCATATGTTTGATGCTCATATTAATCTAGTAAGTTTAGGAATGGATGTTGAAACATATCAACCAAAATCTAAGAAATCATCTAGTATTACAAAGAAAACTCCAGTTAAACCAATTGAAAAAAGTGGTAGTTCTTATTCAAAAACAACTAAAACAACAGAAACAGAAGAAATTTCAAGAACAGTTAAAGCTCATCAAAAAGCAGATGATAAAAATGCCAATGTTTTAAAACCTCAAGAAATTGTTGTTGATGAATCATTATTTGAAAAAGATGCAGAACCAGCAGTTGAGGAAATTGATACTGGTATAAATGATAATCTTGGCGAAATTTTAAGAGATATTACAAATAGATATACAGAATTGGATTTCTCAAATAATGATGATATGCCTAAAAAATTGCAATTAATCAAAGATATTGAGAATTTAATTGAAACTGAAACAAATAAGGGCGAAGGCTTAAAGAGTTCAAACGAAGAAGTTAAACAAATTTTCGTTGAACTTCAAAATATCGTTGAAGATATGAAAAATGCAATTTAATAAATAAAAGTTATGGATTTATTGCCATAACTTTTTTCTTTTTAAGGTAAAAATGATTTGAATTTGGTTTTTTAAAATGTTTTTAATCAAAAATTGAATATAATTATAAATTTAAAAAATATTTAAAATATTTTTCAAACCGAACTCTCATTGCTTGACTAATCATTGGATTAAGATATATAATAAATTGTAAGATTATATATAAATATATATAAATTTATAAGTATATTAAAATAGTTTTGATCAAAAACTAAGATATATATTAATTTACTTTCAAATATTGCTTTCGATTTCGCTATAATTCAATTTGCTTAAAGGCAGTTTTGTTAAACGGAGGAAAAGATGAATAGAACAGTTAAGAAAGTTTTTTATACAGTTCTGCCATTAATTATGTTTTTATTTGCAACAATTATGATTGTTGGTATTTTTGCTGCCACCACGGCATCTGTGAATGTGGATATGCAAATGGGGTATGAAATTTCTAAAGGTACAGGTACATTAGCAGACCCTTACATAATTGAAGGCGTGGGAGTAAATTCATCATCCGCAGGAGTTGGTACTTTTAATTACTATGCAAGAAATAATATGTTCACTGCTGGTAATTATTTTAAGCAAACTATGGATTTAGAAGTTTCAGATGGTAACCTTTATTATACTAATCTAGAAGGTATATATAATGGAAATGGTCATACAATCACGGTTACAGGTGCAACCACTCCGTTATTTAATACAATTACAGGAACTCTAAAAAATGTTACAATCATAAATGAAAATTCCACAGCAGATGCAGGTGTTTGCTTGCAACTTGGTAATCATGGCGATAGCAATGCTGGAACAATAGAAAATGTTATTTTTAAAGGAAATATTACAAGTTCTTCAACCGGAATAGTTGCAGGTATAGTTTTACAATCTGATGGTGGCACAACTATTAGAAATTGTGGTAACTATGCTAATATTACAGCCCGAAATGCGAGCCTTGTTGCCGGAATTGTTGGTTATTGGACTGGTGATATGGGGACTTTAACAATTGAAAATTGCTTTAATCAAGGAAATTTAACATCTTTTAGCGCCACAGGGTCGGTTGTTGGAATTTGTGGAAGCGGTAATGCTATGTCTGCCACTATGGATGCAATTTCCAAATGTTATAATACTGGTTCTCTTAAATTAATAACCCCAGATGGCGTAACAGAACCTTCAGGAAAAGTTTGTGGTATAACAAATCATGCAACAGCGGAAACAAAACTTAATCAAGTATATAACTATAGTCAAAATTTTAGCGGAAATAATGTTGGACTATTAGGTGGATATGCTAATTCCACTAGTGTTGGTAGTGGATATGCATTAGAAGCGTATTTAACGGATCCATCAGGATCAATTCAATATTATGATCTTTTTTCGAGTTATTCTAGCGGTATAACTGATGCTAATATTTCAGGTTGTAGTACTAAATCTTCCGCTTTAATGCAAACAAAAAGTACTTATAGTGGTTGGACATTTGGAACATATGGTCAGGCTACTGATGGCTGGGTTTGGGCTGATGCTGAAATACTTGTTGATGGAGAAACTCAAACATTAGCACTTCCAAGACTTTGGTTTGAAACTTTAAACTCAACTACTCAAACAGAATATACAATTGCCTCAGTTGCAGATCTTAATAAATATGCCACAAGCGAATATTTTGGTAATGAATCATATACATTTACTCAAACTGCAGATATTACAACATCTTCTAGCCTAACTCAAACAGATTTAGCTGCAAATTATGATGGTGGTGGACATACAATAAAATTTACAGGAGCAACATCTAACTCATTGTTTGGCAATGTAAGTGGTAAAGTTAGTAATTTGAATGTAACTGTTACAAATAGTAGTGCATCAGCTATATGCTCTGCTTTAAGTGGAACGCTTGAAAGAATTGTTGTTAGGGGAGCTATTTCTGGTTCTGGTGATATTGGTGGTTTAGCATCAGAGATATCGTGTTCTTCTAAAGATGGAACTAAGGCTAAAATATATCAATGTGCAAATTATGCAACAGTAGAATCAACTAGCGGAGGAAATGCTGGTGGAATAGTTGGTTTTGCAAGATCTAGTGCTGGTGTAGATGTTATGGGTATAACTCATGGGGCATATATAGTTGATTGTGCAAATTATGGAGCAATAACTCAATCGGGCTCTAATTCAACTCTCTCAGCTGGTGGAATAGTTGGAAGATTTAGTGGTGAACTATTTGAAATTACTAATTGTTATAATGATTCCGATATTTCTGCTTATGCTTATGCTGGTGGAATTTTAGGTAGTGTTGCAGATACTGCAACAAATGCACCATTTGTAGATATTAAAAATTGTATTTCTCGTGCTACTTCATTATCTACATCATATTTGAAAGGTGCAGTGGGAGGGATAGTAGGTTATTCAAAAATAGCGGATTCAAATATAAAATATTTGAGCGTATTCTGTACTGCTGCAACAAAATATGGAAATGGTGGAAATACCAGTTCAACTGCACCATATTTAGGAGCAACCGCAGTACAAATGCAAAATCAAAAAATATATTCTACATCAAGTAGTGGTTCATCAACATCAATGAGTGGTTCATCAACATCAAGTAGTATTACTGGATTCGCATTTGGAATAAAAGGAACAGCCACATCTGGCTGGATTTGGGATGATAAAAAAGTGGTTTTAGTGAATGGAGCGGAACTCGAAGTTAAATTACCAGGGCTTGCTTGGGAGTATCTATAAAATTAAAGAGGTGAAAAATGAAAGAATTATTTAAAGAAGTTAAATGGGATAGTATTATAATTTCTATATTAACAATTGTTCTTGGAATTTTATGCGTTGCTTTGCCTAAAACTAGCGGAGATGCAATATGTATTGTTTTTGGTTGTTCGCTAATTTCTGTTGGATTTTTAATGCTTGTTAGATTCTTTGCTTACGAGCATATTATGGGTGAATACATTTTCATCTTAGCGGTTTTAACTACAATTCTAGGAGTTTTCTGCTTAGTTTATCCAAATTCAATAAAAAGCATTGTAACAGTTTTATTTGGCTTATATATTGTTGTTGATTCGGCGGTTTCACTATCTGATAGTATGAACTGCGCAAGAGCTGGAATTAAAGGTTGGTTCTTATTATTTATCTTATCTTTATTAACTGCTTGCTTAGGAATTGTGGTTATGTTCTCTAATTTTGAAACAGTTATGATATTCGCTGGAATTTCATTGATTGTGGGCGGAGTTAGAAGAATGATTATAACTCTAACATTCTCTAAAAAGATTAGAGATGCTAAGAAAAAATTAATTGATGACCAAGAACATATTTATGTTGAAGAAATAAAATAAATAAATTGCCTATATAAAATATATAGGCTTTTTTTATGCAATTATTGTTAAAAATATATTTGATATGATATAATAATCTAGTTATAGGAGAGATGTTATGAGAGTTTTGAAAAAATCTGCTTTAATGATTATATTATTTTTTTCTGTGATATTATCTTGTTTGTTTTATCCAAGCAAAGCTTATATGGCTTTAGATGAAACAAGCGTTGATATTTTATCTGAAACGGATATTAAAAAAGGGGATAGTTATTTAGATATTTATTCAATCCCATCTAATTTATTTACATATTCAAATAATGGTGGAGAACTATTCAGCAACCTATTGAGTTATGCCTTTGATAGAAATTTTAATACTGCTTGGAAATCTTTATATGATAATAATGTTACAAATACCATAGATGGAGAAACAATATCTAATTTTCAAAATAAAATTGATATAAACTTTTCAAAGAAGGTTTCAATTGATAGGATATTGTATCAAAGTGAAAATAATGCAGGTAGGGGATATCCAATAAGTTTGGCTTTGCATTTCAAAAACGGCGGAGAAGATTATATAAAAACTCTAAATTTTGAAAGCAACGCAACTAATAATGCTGTAATATTTAATTTTGGCGAAACTATTGAATGTACTGGCTTAACTTTTGAATATGTTAAGGTAAATACAAGCCATAAATATGTGGCAACTGCAAGAGAAATTGTTTTCTTACAACCTGAGAGTGATGCAATGAAAAACTTGCAAAGTCTTTTCACGGATTATAACAAACTTACATTAAATGAAAATTATAAAGACTTAACTTCTCTAAATTCTTTAAGAGATTCTTTAAAACCTTATGTAAACTATGAGGATTCTTTATCTAAAATAATTGATAGAGCTGAAGATATAATAAATGGTAATCTATCTTATGATAAAACTAGGGAGTTTTCATCTTTAGATGGCTCTTTGCATCAATATGGCAATATTAGAAATTATTGTAGCGGTACTCTAAAAATGGTTTATATGGGTACAAATAAGCAATCAACTGGCGTTTATGCTTTGAAAGGCGAAGTGATAAAAGTTTATGTTGAGGCTTCAGATTCTGCACCTTTGCCTAATATTTTATTCTCTCAATACTATTCTCATTATTCAAATTGGCAAATTAGATATTCTCTAAGAAGAGGAGAAAATACATTTATTGCTCCAACCTTTGATGAAACGAAATTAACAAATCCAAAAGTTTTAAATGGCGGACCAATCTATATTGAAAATCCATATTTAAGTTCCGAACAAGTGGGTTCTGTTAAGGTTTATATAGAAGGTGGAACAAGATTTCCAGTTTATAGAATTAATTCAGATGTAAATGAATTTAAAAGCTTTTTAACAGATTATACCAATTCTTTTGATAGTGAAACAATGCTAGATTTGATGGAAATAGAGGGAAATCACTTCTTATCCACAACTCTAGCCTCAGTTGGAAAAAATAAGTATTTAACTGAAAACTTAAGTCCAGAAACAAACTTGAGTAGTTGGGATAACTTTGTGGAAGAATTGCTAAAGTTTGATGGTGTTCAATTTAATGAAAACGAACCGTATTATGATAAAAGAAACAAATATATAAATGTAAATATCCGTTTAGCTCAACCTTTTGGTGCTGCATTTGCTTTTATGGAACAAGTTGGAATTTTTGGTGATGGCTGGATTGGTGCAACTGTTTATAGTACATCATTTGGCTGGGGATTTGCTCACGAAATAGGGCATTGTATGGATAACCCAGAAAGAACGGTTAGTGAATGTTCAAATAATATGATGTCTAAATATGATGAAACCGCTTTAAGAAAAGTGGCAGAGAGAGGGAACTTTAAGGAAACCTTAGAAAATTTAGCATCTGATAGAACTTGGACAAATGGCTATTTTAATTCTAATAGATTAAACTTTTTAGTTTGGTGGTTGATTGAAAGTTATATGCCATCATCTTGGGCAAAGATGGAAAACTTATATAGATTTGGAAATTATTCCACAACAGGACTAAATTCAACTGAAAAACAAATTTATTATTTATCTTTAGCCACTGGCATAGATTTGAGTTACTACTTTGAAAGATTTGGCTATAATTTATCTACTCAAGACCCTATTTTTAGCCAAGATACTGCAAGTATAGCATTTAAAAACTATATGCAATCTGCAAAAGAAACTAATCTAATTACAGATAAAATTCAACCAAAACTTTGGTATATTGATGAGAGTTATTACACATTAAATACGGAGAATAAAGCAGAAAATATCTATGATTTATCTAGTAGCGTGGAAATTGTAAAGGTTTCACAAATGGAAGAAGGCTATTCTATAATTTTGCCTACAAACTCAAATCCATCACATTTAGGCTATGAGATTTTGGAAGGAAACGAAAAAGATGGCTATCAGGTTATTGGTTTTACTAAAAACCAAATATTTATAGATAAATCCGAATATAAAAGTTCATATATTCCATCATATAAAATTAGAGCTTATGATAGAACTTTATCCGAAACTGGTCTATCCGATTCAGTACAACCAGTAAGTCAAAAGTCTGTTTGTAAGATTGATAATAAATTTTATAATAGCATTGAAGATGCAATAAAAAATGCGGAAGCTGATAACACAATTATTCTTTTAAAAGATACAGAAGAAGGTAGTTTGGTATTTGATAAAAATTTAAAACTTATTGTTGAAAACAATGCTTGCATTAAAAGAAAAAGTACTGGACATTTAATCTCAATAAAAGCAAATGTAACTTTAACAATAGATGGCTCAGACAAACTAACAATTTCAGGTGAGAATATTAACCAAGAAGGCAGTTTGGTTTATTTGGAGAATGGTGCTGTGTTTAATGCTCAAAACCTAATTTTTAGGGATAACATAACATCATTAAATGGTGGTGCTATATATTTTGAAGCATCAACAATAAATATAACTAATGTTAAATTCGTAAATAACCAAGCTTTAAATTCTAGTTCTGCTAGATTTGGCGGTGCAATTAATTGCAACGCTCCAAGAGGTAGAGCCACAATCACAAATTGCTTATTTGATGGCAATAAATCAAATAATGGCGGTGCAATATCTAATAAGGGTAGTATTACTATTTTAGGTTCAGAATTTGTTAATAATGAAGCATTGGAAAATGGTGGAGGTTTAAATAATAACAATGGTGGCGTTGTTTATATAAAGCAACAAACTAAGTTTACTAGTAATAAAGCAAAATTTGGTGGTGCAATTTATGTTGATGGTTATACCGATATTATTGATTCTAAAATAAATTCAAATATCGCTAGTATTGGTGGTGGAATTTTCCATAAAACATCAACCAACACAAGAAAATTAATTGTTCAAAATTCAGAAGTTAATGCTAATATTGCAGATAAAGCAGATAGCATATTTATAAGCATTTCAAACGCATTTGCTAGCTTTAAATCAAGTAGTTTAGATAATAATAGAGATTATCTATCTATATATGTTGAAAATGGAAATGTAACTTTTGAAGATAATAAGTTATCTCGAATTGGAGTTCCTACCAATACATCTTTTTCAAAAAGTGTTACCAAAAATTCAGATAAATATGATTTGGTTCTAACATCATCTAATATTTCTTTAACATTTAAGAATTTAAGCGGAAAAGATGATTTGGTTGATTTTGAAGTGGGGGAAGATAAGTATGTTTCTAAAGATGATATTGGCTTAGAAAATAACGATGATTTGGTTGTAAAAAATCAATCAAAGTTAACTTTAAATGTTGGCAATAAAACAAAAGAAATTTATGTTGTGCCAAATAGCAAAATAAATCTTCCTTTTGAATTTGATGATTTGGCAGAAAACTTATATATAGATTATTTCCAAAATGGAGATGAAAAAATTTATAGAGAAACAATCGTAACAATTACAAGTGATATAGTTTTTGTTGCAACAATAAAAGAAAAAGCAAAAGTGGTTATTTGGTTTAATGAAGCAAAATCTCAAACAAATTATTTAATTCCTAATTCATATTTTACCATTCCAAATTTAGAAGCCAATTTTATTGGAAATAACAAATATCTTGCTGGCTGGAAAGATATAAAAAATAATATTTTTGCACCAAATTCAAGCATTTTAATTACTGAAGATATGGAACTAAAACCAATTATTAATGATAAGCCTTTAATCACTATTAAGTATGCAAATGAAACCGTTTCTTATTATGTTTCACCAAACACAAAATTTAAAGTGGAAGAAATAGAAGAAAAATACCAAAAAATGGGTAGTAAGTTCGTAGGTTTAAGATATGGCGATAAACTTTATAAAATCGGCGATTATATTGAAATTAAAGGTGATATGGAATTAGTTGCAGAATATGAAGGCAACGATTTAACTGCTATTTGGCTAACTCTTGCAGGCTTAGGCGTTTTATGTATAGTGGTAATTGTGATATTAATAAGAAATAAAACAAGAAGGTTAAAATGAAAACGGAAATTTTAAAAGCAAGTGAAGAGAGTATAAAAAAAGCTTGCGAATTATTGAAGGTGGGCGAAGTTGTTGGAATACCAACTGAAACTGTTTATGGACTTGGTGCTGATGCCACAAAATCTGAAGCTATTAAGAAAATTTATATGGCAAAGGGCAGACCTTTAGATAATCCTTTGATTGTACATATCTCTTCTTTAGATATGCTAAAAGGTTTGGTTCGTGAAGTGCCTGAAAATGCAAAGAAATTAATGGATGCTTTTTGGCCGGGTCCACTAACTATAATTATGCCAAGGGGAGAGAAGGTTTGCGATGAAACTTGCGGTGGACTTGATAGCGTTGGTATTCGTATGCCATCAAATAAGGTAGTTCACGAAATTATTGAGCAATCTGGAATAGCTTTATCTGCACCAAGTGCAAACCTATCTGGAAAACCTAGCCCAACTAACGCAATAGATGTTTTTGAAGATATGAATGGTAGAATACCATTAATTATTGATGATGGCGAATGTTTAGCAGGAGTGGAATCAACAGTTGTTTCTTGCTTAGATGAAGTACCAATAATTTTAAGACCGGGTGTAATTACAAAAGAGGATATGGAAAGAGTTTTAGGTTCGGAAGTAAGAGTGGCAAGAGCTATAACGGAAGATTTAGGTAAAGATGAAAAAGTGTTATCCCCAGGAATGAAATATAAGCATTATGCACCAAATGCAAAAGTTATTATTTTGAAAGGTTCTTTCGATAGATTTAAAAACTATGTTGAAAATCATAATGAAGAGGGTGTTTTTGCATTGGTGTTTGATGGTGAAGAAACTAAGATTAATGTAAAATCTAAAACTTATGGGAAAGAAGAAAGACCATTAGAACAAGCACATAATTTATTCAAAGTTTTAAGAGAATTAGATAAAGAGAATGCAAAAATAGTTTATGCTAGATGCCCAAAAACTGATGGAGTTTCATTGGCAGTTTTTAATAGACTAATTCGTTCTGCAGGCTTTAACATTATTGAATTATAGGATTAATTAAATAATATATTTATGGCTTTAAAAAGATTTAATTTTATATTTGCATAGTAGGAAAAAATCCCAACCAATAGGCTGGGAATTTTTTTACTTATTTTTCATAAGTTTATCATATTCATTAGCTTTTCTTTTTAATTCTTCATATTCGCTTTTTAAAACTTTAACATATTCGTTTGAAACTTCTTCTTGGTTTGAATTGTTTTCTCTAATTTTCTTTCCTAAGATTAACATTGTGCAGATTAATGCGAAAACCACTAAGCAAACCACTGCAAATCCTTCCCAGAACATTGGAAGAGAGAACACATCAACATCTAAAACAATTAAGGTAAGAATTATATCCAAAACAATAATTAATGAATAAGTTACCCATTGTAAAGCTTTGAAGTGTTTACCAAAGTTGATTGTGAAGCTAACAATAATATTAAAGAATACAGATGCAATACCTAATAAGATTGTTAATTTATTAAACCAAATAGGGGTTTGGATATTAGACCAATAAATAATTAATGCAAATATTGAACAAATTCCTAGTAGGGTGGTTGCAATAATTGCAATAATTTTATTTTTATTCATTAGCCCTATTGAATTGATAGCTAAAGCTGTGGCAACTGCGATTGTTGCGAATGATAGAAGTAGATTTAATAAAGTACCTTGAAAAACATTAACTCCAAATATTCCAAGAATTAGGAATAAAACTGAAATTGAAACAGTTACAATTGAGATTATTGTTAGTATTTTCTTTGTTAAACTTAATGAACTTTTATTTTGTTTTTCCTTTTCCATTTTTTGCTCCTTTTTTTATAGTATAAGGTATTTTTGTTGATTTAACAAACAAAATTAGGCAATTATAATTTTTTAACTTTTCTAAAATTAGTGAAAACCGACATAAAAATATAAAAAATAATTAAATCGTTTTGAATTTCAATATTTTATGTTAAAATATAGATGTAAGGAGATTAAAATGGAAAAATGTGTGTTGGCATCAAATAATGAGCATAAATTAAAAGAATTTAGAGAAATATTGAATGATAGAGAGATATTATCTTTAAAGGATATAAATTTTTATGAAGATATAGAAGAAAATGGTTCAACATTTGAAGAAAATTGCTTAATAAAGGCAAGAACCATAGCAAAATATTTAAAAGAAAAAGGCTTAAATTATGTGGTTTTAGCTGATGATACAGGCTTATGCGTTGATGCACTTAATGGTGAACCGGGAATTTTCAGCGCAAGATATGCTGGTGGTCACGGAAATAACCAAGCAAACAGAGATTTGGTTTTAAAAAATTTAGAAGGTAAAAAAGATAGGTCTGCGCATTTTAAATGCGTTATAGTTGAAGTAAAACCCGATGGTAAAGAATTGGTTGTTGAGGGAAGAACGAATGGTAGAATTTTAGAAGAGGAGAGAGGAGATAAATCATTTGGTTATGATTGTATATTCTATTCAGATGATTTAGGTAAGGCTTTTGGAGAGGCGAGTGCTGAAGAAAAAAATAGCGTGTCGCATCGTGGCAGAGCATTAGAAAGTTTGCTTAAAAAGGAACAAAATTAATGTTTGCATAATACATAACATATATATAAAAAACTTGAAGATATGATATTTAAGTTTTTTATTTTTGTGAAAAGAAATTTTCAAAAAACAATTGCAAAATTGAAAAAAATGTAGTATATTCATTAATCGCATTTAATTATATATATTATATTTTTAATTTAAAAGGGAAAATTATGATAAAGAAATTAATGAAAAGTATTAGGGAATACAAAACTGCTAGTATTCTTACTAGCCTTTTTGTAACACTTGAGGTGGTAATTGATTGTATATTACCGCTTTTAATGGCAAGATTAATTGATGAAGTTTATGGTAATTCACTATCTGAAGTATTTAAACTTGGATTAATATTGGTGGGATTAGCATTTGTTTCACTTTTATTTGGTACATTATCTGGTAGATTTTGTGCAAAAGCTTCTTGTGGATTTGCTAGGAATTTAAGAAAAGATTTGTATTATAAAATTCAAACTTTTTCGTTTTCCAATATTGATAAATTTTCAACAAGTAGTTTGGTTACGAGGTTAACAACCGATGTTTGGTATATCCAAGATTCATATATGATGATTATTAGAATTGCGATAAGAAGTCCGCTTATGTTTATATTCTCGCTTATTATGGGCTTCAATATTAATGTTAAGATGGGATTTATATTTTTATGTATTGTACCATTGCTTATAGTTGGAATGTTGTTAATTATTAAAAAGGCCACTAAGTTATTTTGGAAAGTTTTCAAAAAATATGATAACTTAAATAACTCAATTCAAGAAAATGTTAGAGCAATGAGAGTTGTTAAAGCGTATGTTAGAGAAGATTATGAGAAAGAGAAATTCAAGAAAAATTGCGATGATGTTTATAACGATTTTATAAAAGCAGAAAAAGTTGTTTCAAAATCATCTCCATTGATGATGTTTTGCGTTTATCTTATGAATATCCTAATCTCTGTTGTTGGTGCGATTATAATTGTTAAAACATTTGGCGGTGTTGGTGCTAATGGTGCGTATATGTGGGGAGAATTATCCACAGGTGATTTAGCTAGTTTAATTACATATTCCACACAAATTCTATCTAGCCTTATGATGCTTTCAATGGTTTTGGTTACTATCACAATGTCTAGTGAAAGTGCTAAAAGAATTGTGGAAGTTTTAGATGAAGAACCAGATATTAAGAGCCCAGAAAATCCAGTTATGGAAGTTAAAGATGGAAGCATTGAATTTAAAAATGTTTCATTTAAATACTCTGCAAATGCTGAAAAACAGGCTCTAAAAGGCGTTAATTTGAAGATTAATTCAGGAGAAACTATAGGTATTCTAGGTGGAACAGGTTCATCTAAAACTACGCTTGTAAATCTAATCTCAAGGCTTTATGATGCCACAACTGGTGAGGTTAGAGTTGGTAAAGTTAATGTAAAGGATTACGATTTGGAAGTGTTAAGAAACCAAGTGGCTGTGGTCTTGCAAAAGAATGTGTTGTTCTCAGGAACAATAAAAGAAAATCTTCGTTGGGGTGATGAAAATGCAACCGATGAAGAAATAGAGAGAGTTTGTAAACTTGCTCAAGCAGATGAATTTGTAAAATCTTTTCCAAATGGCTACGACACAATGATAGACCAAGGCGGAACAAATGTTTCTGGCGGACAAAAGCAAAGACTTTGTATTGCAAGAGCGTTATTGAAAAAACCTAAAGTTTTAATATTAGATGATTCAACTAGTGCAGTTGATACAAAAACTGATGCAAAGATTAGAAAAGCATTTAGGGAAGAACTACCAGATACAACAAAGATAATTATAGCGCAAAGAATTTCATCTATTGAAGATGCAGATAAGATTATAGTTATGGAAGGTGGAGGAATTGTTGCAATGGGAACTCACGAAGAATTGTTGAAATCCTCACCAATCTATTTAGAAGTTTATACTTCTCAGAATAATAAGGGAGGTAAAAAATAATGGAAAAAGAGAAAAAAGTTCCAAGAAAGAAAGGTACTTTCCTAAGATTATTAAAATATATATTTAAGTATTATAAAAAACTATATATATGGGTGTTTGTTTGCTTAGCATTAAGCACAGTTGGCGGACTTGCATCATCTATATTCTTGCAAAAGATAATTGATGAATGTATTGTTCCAGCGTTAGGTGTTGGGCTTGGTGCAGTTCAAACAACATTTATAAAATTGATTTGCTTGATGGCGGGCATTTACCTAATTGCTGTAATTGCAAATTTTGCACAAAATAGAATTTTAATCTATATCGGTCAAGGCTTCCTAAGACAAGTTAGATTAGATATGTTTAATAAAATGCAAAACCTTCCAATCAAGTATTTTGATAATAATGCTCACGGCAATATTATGAGTTACTATACAAACGATACAGATGCCTTAAGAGAGTTAGTTTCAAGAAGTTTGCCATCATTGTGTAGTTCAGTGGTAACATTGGTTGCGTTGGTATTTATAATGTTATCTTATAGCTTATGGTTAACATTAATTGTTTTTGGTGCAGTTATTATTATGTTTGTGGTTGTAAAACAAATAGGTGGTAGAAGTTCTAAATATTTCATAAAACAACAAGAAACTTTTGGTAAAACCGAGGGTGTTATTGAAGAAATGATGAACGGACAAAAGGTTATTAAAGTTTTCTGCCACGAAGAACAATCTAAAGCAGATTTTGATAGAGTTAATAACGAGTTATTCTCAGATGCATATAATGCAAATAAATATAGTAATATGTTTATGCCAATTATGGGTAATATTGGAAACATTTTATATGTTTTAATTGCATTTATTGGTACTTTATTAGTTATAAAGGGTATTCCTAATGTAACGATATTAGGTGTTGGAACATTATCTGTTGGTGTTATAGTTTCATTTCTAACAATGAGTAAAATGTTTACAATGAATATTTCTCAAGTTTCAAACCAAGTAAATTCAATCATTTTAGCATTGGCTGGAAGTGAGAGAATATTTGCTTTGCTTGATGAAGAACCGGAAGTTGATGATGGTTATGTAACTTTGGTTAATGCAAGAATAAATAGTGAAGGCGAGATAACAGAATCTAGCGAAACAACAAACCTTTGGGCTTGGAAACACCCTCATAAAGATGGCTCAGTTTCATATACAAGATTGCTAGGCGATATTGTTTTTGAGAATGTAGATTTTGGCTATGAAAAAAATAAGATAGTTTTAAGAAATGTAAATCTATATGCAAAACCGGGACAAAAGATAGCGTTTGTTGGTGCAACAGGTGCTGGTAAAACAACTATCACAAACTTAATAAATAGGTTCTATGAGATTCAAAATGGTAAAATTAGATATGATGGTATAAATATTAAAAAGATTAAGAAAGCAGACTTAAGAAGGTCGCTAGGAATCGTTTTACAGGATACAAACCTATTTACAGGTACAGTTATGGAGAATATAAGATATGGCAGATTAAATGCCACAGAAGATGAATGTATTGAAGCAGCAAAGCTTGCAAATGCTCACGATTTCATCACAAGGCTTCCAGAGGGGTATAACACTATGCTTACTAGCGATGGAGCAAATCTATCCCAAGGTCAAAGACAGCTTTTAAGCATTGCTAGAGCGGCTGTTGCAAACGCTCCAGTTATGATAATGGATGAAGCAACATCTTCTATTGATACCAGAACAGAAAAATTAGTTCAGATGGGTACGGATAAACTTATGGAAGGCAGAACAGTATTTGTTATAGCGCATAGATTATCCACAGTTCAAAATGCCGATGTTATAATGGTTTTGGAACACGGCGAGATTATTGAAAGAGGTAACCACGAACAATTAATTAAAGAGAAAGGTGAATATTATCAGTTATATACTGGTGCATTCGAATTAGAATAAAAAAAGAACATATTAGAATTTTCTAATATGTTTTTTTTTGTTTATTCTTTTGGTAAACCCATATTAACGATTATTTCAGGTTCTTTTTCAATATAAGATTTATTTTTTCTTTCTTCTTTGGTTGCTGTAAACCAAGAAGGCTGAAGGGGAACTGTATGGTCTATTATAAAGAAAATCAAACTAAGTGCAAGTAGGCCAGCGCCAATTCCTAAAATCCATAGGCAAACATTTCCAAGTCCTATTAAATCCTGATTTAAGAAGAAATATGCAAAGTTGCTTGTGTCGATAGGGTCGTAGTTTACATAAATTCGAACTTTTAATAATGCAAGAATATAAGATGTTGCCACATATAAGATTGGAAGAGTAAGCCAAGTGGTAACTTGTGAAATCTTAAAACTCTTTTTATTATCAAAAAATAGATAATCTAAAAAGAATAGTAATGGTGAAAATAATTTTAAAAATAAGTTTGGTAATGATAAGAAATTAAATAACCTTTCATTTGGTGCAATAATTGGGTAATAAATTATTGGTAAAATAGTTAAAGATAATAATAAAATTATTCTAAAAATGTGAAATGTTGGGGATTGGTATTTATTGCCTTTAATTTCTAAGATTAAAGAAACAAGAGTAAATATAAAAGCAAATAAATTAGCCCAAACTTCAAAATATAGAAAGGTGGTTTGGAATGTTGGAATATTAATTCCTAAAAATATAATTCCAAGCAAACTTACTATTAAAAATAATGATTTTAAAATTATAGAATATGGTTTTGTGGATTTCATAATCTTCCTTTATTCTGCTATAACATTAACCTTAATATCTGTGGAAACAGAAGGATGAAGTTTTATTTTTGCAGTATATAATCCCAAAGTTTTAACAGTTGAAATTTCAATTTTCTTTTTATCTATATCAAAACCTTTACTAGATAAAACTTCAGCAATTTCTTTATTTGTAACGCTTCCAAATATCTTACCATTTTGTCCGCAATTTACAGCAATATCAATTTGTAAATCTTTCATTTTTTCTTTAAGCTCTAATGCTTGTTTGTGTAATTGGTCTGCCTTGTATTCAGCACTCTTTTTTGCTTGGTTTGCTTCATTTAAGTTTGTGGCAGTTCCAGCAACAGCTAAATTGTTAGGAATTAAGTAATTGGTGGCATAGCCTGAATTAACTTCAATTATATCTCCTTTTTTTCCTTTTCCTTTTAAATCTTTTAGTAAAACAACTTTCATAAATTCATAGCCTCCATTTTAATATATTTTATTAAATTATAAGGTTAAAGTCAATTTAATTAAAGTTGGATTTAATCTAACTTTTAGTATTTTTTATTTAAAATTGAAAAAAATAATATAAAGGAGATTAGAAATGGATTTAAAATGTAGAAAATTAGATTGTAAACATAATAAAGAATATGCTTGTATGTGTAAGGAAATTCAGATAACTGGTAGTTGCGATTGCAAAACTTATGAAAAAGTAGATAAACTAGATAAGAATCAAAAGCAAGATGCTAGCAAAAATATGTTTGAGGTAGCACCAGAAGTGCATCCTTATAGACATAATAAAAGTGTGGATATTAAATGTGATGCAAATTGCTTGTTTAATGAGAATTGTAGATGTAGGGCAAATGGAATCTGCGTAAATGAAGAAGATTCTGCTCCAACTTGCATAACATTCATTGAAGAATAACTGCTTTTAATTATTAACTAATATATTAATAATTAAACAATAATCTTAAATAAATGTTCTTTAGTGTTAAAAAACTATAAATTTTATTGAAATTAAAAAAATAGTAAAAAAATTAAAATAGAGATATAAAAATTAATTAAATTTAATAAATTAATAGAAATTTTTTAAAAAGCCTTAAATTTTTGGCTTTTTATTTTTTTATAACTTAATTTTTAATATTTTAAGTTAAATATTTCTTAGTTTTAAATGTTTATTTGATAATAAAAAATTATTTTTCATTTTTAAGCCTTAATCTTAAAAATTTCAGGTTAAAATTTTTTATTTTTATATAAAATTGATAAATATTTGAATAAAGTTAAAAATTTTTAAAAAACTTTTAAAATAAGCGGAATTTTACTTGACTAAAAAAAAAAAAAAAAAAGTAA
>CAKVMJ010000023.1 GCA_934772445.1 uncultured Clostridia bacterium | reverse complement strand
GCAAATTTCTCATACCAGCATTGCCTTCTTTAAATAAGTAAACGTATTTATTTGCCATATTTTTTCTCCTATTAAAATTTTTAACGATTAGATTATACCGCAATAAAGCCTAAAAAACAACTATTTTACTAGTGTTTTTCAAACTAATTGTAATTTATTTGAAAAAGAATGAAGCTTTTCTATGCTCCATTCTTAAACTTCTATAAGGATAAATTATAATATTATTAAGTTTTAAAACTAACTCTTTAATTTAGATTTATAAACTAATATTAATTATAAACGAATAAAATATATTTTATCAATAAAATTATTCTAAAGTGCATCAAACTGGGCTCTAGTTACTCCCCAAGTTACAGATAATTGGTTAGAACTATCGTAATAATTCCAATATGTTCCCCAGCCATCTGGTTTTGATGATGCCTCGCAATAAATTTTTAGATTTGAAGAGCAATTATAGAATATGCCCTTAGGATAAGAGGTTGCATCTATCGTTGTTACAGACTTTGGTATAAATACATTTGTTAAACTTGTACAACTTTTAAATGCATAGGCTCCTATACTTGTTACACTATTTCCAATCGTTACATTTGTTAATCCGCTACAACCTTCAAATGCAGAATATCCTATACTTGTTACACCATTGGGAATTTCTATACTTGTTAATCCGCTACAACCATAAAATGCATAACTTCCTATACTTGTTACACCATTGGGAATTTCTATACTTGTTAATCCGCTACAACCATTAAATGCAGAATATCCTATACTTGTTACACCATTGGGAATTTCTATACTTGTTAATCCGCTACAGCCATAAAATGCATAACTTCCTATACTTGTTACACTATTTGGTATTTCTATACTTGTTAAGTCAACACAATAGATAAATGCGCTATCTCCTATACTTGTTACTGTATTTGGGATAATAGTATTTTTACAACCTGATATTAATGTATTACTAGAGGTTTCTATTATTGCATTGCAATTATTTCGGCTATCATATTTTTTATTCCCATTTGCAACTACAATATTGGTTAACCCACTACATTCATTAAATGCAGAATATCCTATACTTGTTACACTTTTGGGTATTTCTATATTTGTTAAACCTGCACAGTTTTCAAAGGCAAGACTACCTATAGTTTTTACACTATTTGGAATTTCTATATTTATCAATGAACCACAACCAGAAAATGCAGAATTTCCTATGCTTGTTACACCTTGTGGTATTTCTATGCTTATTAAATTATTACAACTATTAAATACAAGACCTTCTATACTCGTTAGATTATCAGACAAAATTACACTTTTTAATCCATCACAACTATTAAATGCATTATTCCCTATACTTGTTACACTATCTGATATAATTACACTTGTTAGTCCACCACAACTTGCAAAGGCATAATTTCCTATGCTTGTTACACTATCTGGAATTACCAATGTACCAGTTAAGCCAACACTTTCAAATACTTCTTCGCCTATAGTTTCTACATTATTATGGATATTAATATTTGTAATACCCACACAAGCAATAAAAGCGAAATCAACAATGCTGGTTATTTTATTAGATAACACTACGCTAGTTATACTTGAATTCATTTTAAAGGCAGAATCTGATGGAGATGTTCCAGCCACAAACCCACTTACAGGCTTTCCATTATACATATTCGGAATTACAACTTCTCCGCTTGGAGATGTGGTACTTTCACCTGCAACTAGATATGAATTGCCACCACTAGATAATGTAAATGTTAATCCTGTAATGCTAGCGGTTTTATTATAAAATGAAGAAGCTGAAGAATCCTTTAAATCTTGATTTAGATAATCATCTGAAACAACTTTTGTTAGTCCCTCATCAAAGAACCAGCCTGTGGAATATTCAGCAGTTTGCCTAGTTGCTAAATACTCGCCTAGTGTTTGACCTACTAATGTACTTGAACTAGCACTCGTTGGTGTTGCACCATCAACACTTGTTATAATAGTACCATTTGAATTTCCACCAACTGTGAAATTAAATGTAACTCCTGCATCAAAGTTTTGTGCTAAACCAGTATCTGCATTAATATTTCCTGTTCCACCGCTTGCTAAAGATAATGTAACTGAATATTCAAATAAATCCCCTGCTTTTAGGTCGTATCCAGCACCTATCGCTGAAACTAGAGTGTTCTCTTCTCCCACCTGCGAACTTAGCTCAACTTTTGGAGTATGATCAACTTCGCTTGTTCCAGCTTCTTCAGCTTGAGTTGGATATTTAGTTACTTGAATTTTCAATGGTGTTAAACTTTTATTTCTTATATAATATCTAAATACTATTGCATTTGGATTATTTACACCATCATCGGTATTGTCTGAAAAGTTACAACTTAAATCATCAACAATTTTCGCCGTTGCGTTTGTGGTAGTTGGATTTATGTAGGTTTTTGTTATTTCTTTTGTGGTATCTCCACCGCTTACTTTTCCCCAAAACTCTAGGTCAACTCCAGCTTGAGCAGTCCAAGAAACGCTTGCATTTATTCCAACTTTTCCAGCAGTGGCTGCATAGATAACAAATGTCATAATAGCCATAACTAGCGTTACTGCAATTACCATCGAAATAACTTTAGTACTCTTCTTCATTTCTCATTTTCCTTTTTATTTAGATTTATTTTATCCATAATTTAGAAATGTATTTCTACCAAATATATTACATTACTTTTTACCTTCTAGTCAAATAAAAAAGCCTTAACGCTAAGACTTTTTTATTATTTTTTTATTAAGTTTTAAAAATTTCATTTAAACAATTTAAAAAATTATAAAAGTTAATCCAAATTCTAAAGTGCATTAAATTCTGCTCTAGTAACACCCCAAATTGCAGTTAGAGTTGAAGTGGCACTATTATAATTCCAGAATGAGCTCCAAGCTTCTGGTTTTTCACCAATTTCGCAATATAATTTTAAAGTTTCTGAACAGCCACTAAATGGTGAGTTTGTAGCACTTGGAACAGTGATTGTGGTAACAGATGCAGGAATGAAAATTTTTTGCATACTTGTGCAACCACCAAATGCATACGCACCAATTGTTTTTAAACCATAAGGCAATAAAACGCTTGTTAATTTTGTGCAATAGAAGAATGCATTACTTTTGATAGTTTCAACACTATCTGGAATTTTAACATCTGTTAAACCATTACAACCAAAGAATGCGTTTGCACCAATAGTTTTGATACCATTTGGTAAAACAATATTTTTAAGAGTAGTGTTACCAGCAAAAGCGTTATCAACTAATCCAGTAACAACTTTACCTTCATACATATTTGGAATTACAATTTCATCTTGATTTGCACCAACTGTTTGAGCTTTTGATTGTATACCTTGAGATGATGTTGCTTGAAATTTAACAGAATATGAATTGTTATCTTCATTTAAAGTGAAAGTTAAATTATCTGTTGAAGCAGTTTTGCAATATAAACTTGCTTGTGAACTTGCTTGAAGAGATGAATTCATATCTTCCTCAGTAACAGCTTTTGTTAAATTTTCATCATAAAACCAACCGCTTGAATATTCAGCAGTTTGAATACTTGAAAGGTATTCGCCAAGTGTTTGACCAGCAACTGTGCTTGAAGCAACTGATGAAGGAGTTGAGCCATCAACACTTGTTTGAAGAGTACCATTAGCAGTACCACCAACTGAGAAATTGAATATAACACCAGCATCAAATTTTTGTTTTAGGCTTGTATCGGCATTGATTGTTCCAGTACCGCCTGCAGCCATAGATAATGTTACAACATATTCAAAAATACTTCCTGTTTGTAAATCATATCCATCACCCATTGCTGATGCTAGAATTGAAGATGTTGTACCTTCTAATTGAGAGCTTAAAACAACCTTTGGAGTATGATCTGTATTATCTGTTCCAGCTTCATCTGCAGGGGCTGGAGTTTTTGTAACTTTTATTTTTAATGGTGTTAGGCTTTTATTTTTCACATAATATTTAAAGCTTATAGCTTCTGGGTTATTAACACCATCATTTGTGTTATCTATAAAATCACAACTTAAATCACCCAAGATATTTGCATCTGTGTTTGTAGTTGTTGGAGTGATTGTTTGAACTTCTATAGAATTAGACTTGTTACCGCCCGTTGCCATTGCCCAGAATTCTAGGTCAACGCCTGCTTGAGCAGTCCAAGATACCACTGCATTAATACCTGCAGAACCAGCAGTGGCAGCATAAATACCAATAAGCATAGCTGTTACAACTAAAACAATAGCCACAACAGTTGCAATTATTTTCGTACTTTTACGCATTTTCCATTAATCTCCTTATAAATCATTAAAGTTTTTATACAAACTTCGTGGGAATTTTATCAATATAAAAATTAAAAGTCAAACTTTATAAAGTATAAAATTATAAATAAAGAACGAAAAATATTAATAAATAATTCTTTTTAGTTCATAATTTAGCATATCGAACAAAAAGCATAATGTTTTTTCATCGTACTCTAAATTTTCCACTTCTTCAAAGTCTATAATTTGAATTTGTTTTAATGCATTAAATATAGTTTTATCTAAAAACAGCTTTCCGCCACACTTCAAGCAAGTAAACTCGCCTGAAATATTATCGAAATATGCTCCATCAACAAGTTTTTCACCGCAAGAAATACAAGTGGAAGTATTCAAACCAAAACCAAGCGAATTTAAAAACTCTAATATAAACTTTATAACAATAAGTTTTTCATCTGCCTTAGAATAAGTTAGAAGATTTAAAGAATTTAGCAATGTAAGAAATAATTTAGGGTTCACAATTCCCTTTTTCAAAACTTTATTGCAAACTTTTAGCATACTTGCACCACGCATAAATTTATCGTAATCCAAGGTTAAATCATAAAAAGCTTCAATCAAATCAACTTGTGTAATAGTATAGAAATCGTTATTTTTCACAAGTTCAAACTGCGCAAAACAAAAAGGTTGACTAGCAAATTTCAATTTAGATTTTGCTAGTTTAACCCCTTTTAAAACGCCATTAATTTTACCTTGCTCTAGCGTGAAAATCGTTACCATTTTATCTTTTTCTTTATGGTCGCTAGAGTTTAGAATAATCCCTTTAACTCTTATTTCTTCCAATTAGTTTAGTTCTCCTAAATCGCCATATAAGTTATTAACAAAAGAGCCATTTTCTCTCCAATCTTCTCTAACCTTAACAAACAAATCCAAAGAAACCCTCTTGCCAAGCAATTTTTCAATTTCTAATCTGCTTTTTGTTCCTATTTCTTTCAACATAGAACCTTTTGAGCCGATAATTATTTGCTTATGACTTTGTTTTTCACAGATAATATTAGCCGAAATTACAGCCACTTCTTTCTTTTCTTTAAAGCTAATAATCTCCACTGCCACACCGTGAGGAATTTCATCATTTAATTTCCAAAGCATCTTCTCACGGATAATTTCGCTAACCATAAACTTAACAGATTTATCCGTATAACTATCTTCATCAAAATATCTTTCGCCTTCTGGAAGCTTTTCCTTAATTTTTTCAAGCAAAACATCAATATTTTTGCCATTAAACGATGAAAGAGGAATTATATCTTTAATATTTTTCAAATCGTTAAACACTGCAAGTTGCGGATATAATTTATTAAATGTGGTGTCATCAATTTTGCTTATTACCAAAATTGTATTAGATTTATCGTATTTTTTAACAAATTCAATATCATCTGGGCGTATTTTTTTACTACCATCTAAAACAATAACCAAAACATCAACACCCTGCATACCCTCATTAATGCTTTTATCCATAACTTCATCAAGTTTGTTTTTAGCCTTATGCATACCTGGGGTGTCTATAAATATTATTTGATAATCTTCCTCATTTAATATACCTAAAATCTTATTTCTTGTGGTTTGAGGCTTTGGCGAAACTATTGCCACTTTTTCACCAACCAATTTATTAATTAAAGTACTTTTTCCAACATTTGCTTTTCCAACAATGCTAACAAATCCTGATTTAAAACTCAAAAATCTTTTCTCCTTTGTTTATTATTTGTTTATTTTTATAAATTAAAACTCAATTTTTGTTTCTTCATTTTTAGATAAAATCTTTTCTTCGGCTTTTCGCATAACCTTTTTATCTTCTTCTTCAATATGGTCGTAACCTAGCAGATGCAATAAGCCGTGTAATGATAAATATGCCACTTCTCTATTAACAGAATGACCATATTCTTTTGCTTGTTGTTTTGCTCTTTTTAAGCAAATATATATATCTCCAAGCTCTAGATTTTTAGTTTGAGGGTCTATATCAAAAGCATTATCCACTTTATTTATCTTCTTAACAATTATTTTTGTTTCTGGGCTAGCAATAAGCGGAAAAGATATAACATCTGTAACACTATCTTTATCTCTATGCTCTCTATTTATTTTCCTAATTTCTTTAGCGTTTACAAAAATTATATTAACTTCCAAATCCTTATAAGTTGGTTTTAATTCTTTTATAGCATTTTCGTAAGTTAGAGTAATTAAATCGTGGTATTTTTTTGTAAACAATTTATCACTAAAGTTAATTTTCATTTTTTCTTTCTCCTAAAACAATTGAAGATTCTAAATAAACATTTATAAAATACATATCTTCTGTATTAGATATTACCACTTTTTCATCTTCAATCAAAACATTTAATGGTACTTTTGAATAAGCAGTTTCCAAATTTCTTTGAATTATCTCATCTTTATAATCTTCAAAATTTCTACTATTATATTCTTCTTTTAACTCGTACGCAATAGCATTTTTTAATTTTATTGGTAAAAACAAATATGAAACTAACCTATCTTCTTCAATAATTTCAAAATTATCAAAGGTGTTATTACGAGTGGTTTTAAAAATTGAAGTATTACCCAACAAATATTCGCTATTTAAAACTATCTTTTTACCGGTTCGAACTAAAACTTTTTCATTTAAATTGAAAATTTCACTAGAAGAATACCAAACTTTTCCCTCTATATATGCCTTGGGTTCAATACTCTTTTTTTCACCCATCGAATCAATTATATATGGTTCAACAATTGTTTCACCCACCATCACTGAATCGCCAACTTTTTTAGATGTGTGGCCAGCATAAACTTGAAGATTGGTTATAAACATATTTTCTTTTGCAACGATTGGTTGGTAATTTTCCTCATATTCCTTTAGTTTTTCTTTAATATTTATAATTATAGTTGTACCCTTTTTTGCCACACTCACCATAGAAATCTTTGGTATGTTTTCCATTAGATACATTTCAAGGCTTTCATCATTAAAGTTATTTATTTTAAATTTTTCAATTCCGAAATCTTTTAGCTTTGCCTCCACTTCTTGCTCTGTTATATTTTCAATACCTAAAATTTTAAAATTAAAAGTATAGGAATTAACAACTATAATAAATACCATCGCCAAAACTAAGCCAATTATAATACCAAATCTATATTTAAAAAATTCAATTACTCTTGCAAAACCCTTATTTGTTTCTTCACTTTTAAAGTTCAAACGCTTTATGAGTTTGCGTACTTTATCCGCATCTTTGGTGGCTGTTTCAAACTCCATTTTATTATAGTCTAGCTTTTTAAAATTATATGTTTGGATATTTAAAGAGATAAGTTGGTTTAAAAGTCTTTCGGTATTCAATCCTTCTAATATAAATTTATTTATCTGCTTGTTTCTTTTCCTCATTAACAAACTCCCTTGATAAATAAATCCTATTTATTTTTCCTCTCGCCACAATTTCATTTTTAGATAGTTCTTTAATTTCAATTCCAATGCCTTCTATATTTAAAACATTGTTTTTAACTTTTAAAGCAATACTCTCGCTTGAATAAGACAAAACCTTTATAAAGTTTGTAACCATTACAGCACCGCTAGATACATACATAACCCTATAATCATTCACAACTTCTTTTATTGGCAACCCAACAATTGAGCAAAGTTCAGAAAAAAAACCAACCATAATCTTTCTCCTTTATAGAATTATAATTATGCTTGGTCTTTACAATTTAGAATATATCAATTTATAACTTAAAATCACTATTTATCATTTTAGCAAGAACAAATATTTTCATATCCCTAGATAAATTATTAAATTCTTCTTTTAATGTTATCTTATTATCCGCTTGTTTTTCTTCCATTCCATCAAGCAAACTCTCCACTTCTTCATAAGAAACCTTACCATTAGCTTTAGGTTTTATAGGTATATCTCCCTCAAGCCCATATAACCTACTTCTGCTCTCAGCTTCTTTCATCTTTCTAAAGTTTTCTCTAGCAAGATTTATCCTATTTTGCGTTTCTTGAATTCTTCTTAATTCTTCCGCACTTCTATCTGTGGATTCATTATCCTCATCTTTAATAAGCCAGCTTGAAAAATCATCATCTTTATTATTTGCTTTTGGTTGTTCATACTTCTTTAGCGGATTATTCAATTCCTTTAAGAATTGCTCTCTGCGTTGGCGTAATGCCTCTCGCTTCTCATTCTCTTTAGTTTCGTTTAGATATGTGTTGATAGAGGTTTTATCTTCAATAGGTTCTTGCTTTTCTTCAATTAGGCTATTAGGGTCAAATTTCTTTTCATCTGGCAAGGCTGTATCAAGATAAACAAAACTTTCTTTTTTTATCTGACTCTCTTCTCTCTCTAATTGCTCAACACTTATCAAATCTTGTTTAACTTCTTTAACTTTTGAATACTTTGTTTTAGGTGGTTTTGCTTTCTTTTTGCTACTTTTCTTTTTTTCACCGCCACCAAAGATAGCAAATATAATTTTGGCTAGAAAGAACAATATTAGATACGCTATTAATATTAATAAACATAAACTATAAAAAGTATCCAATATTATTCTCCTTTTACTTTAGTATATAACTAAAGCAGATTAAAATATCTAAACATCTCGCTTATATTATACTACTATTTTATATAATTTGCAACCCCCAATATAAACGAAAAAAGACAGAGAAAACTTCTAAATTTTCTCCGCCCTTACAATTTATTTTTATTAATAACACTGCATAAATATGCATATTATTTTAAATATTTTTTCAAATACATTCCTGTATAGCTATCTTTCACTTTAGCGATTTCTTCTGGAGTACCTTTAGCAATGATTTCACCGCCATTTTCTCCGCCTTCGTGACCTAAATCTATGATATAATCCGCACATTTAATAACATCTAAATTGTGTTCAATAACCACAACTGTGTTTCCGCTATCAACTAAACGCTTTAAAATCTGCAATAATTTATCTATATCATATAAATGCAAACCTGTGGTTGGTTCATCTAGTATATATAAGGATTTGCCAGTACTTTTCTTACAAAGTTCGCTTGCAAGTTTAACTCTTTGGGCTTCACCACCGCTCAACTCTGTGGCTGGTTGACCTATCTTAATATAACCTAAACCAACATCAACTAGAGTTTGTAATTTTTGCTTAATTTTAGGTATATTTTCAAAGAATTTATTTGCCTCTTCTATTGTCATATCCAAAACATCATAGATTGTTTTACCTTTATATTTAACCTGTAAAGTTTCCTTATTATATCTTTTACCTCCGCAAACATCACAAGTTACATAAACATCTGGTAAGAAGAACATTTCAATCTTATTAACGCCTGCACCACCGCAATTTTCACATCTTCCGCCAGTAACATTAAAGCTAAATCTTCCACTATTATAGCCTCTTTCTTTAGCATCTGGAGTGGTGGCAAATAAATCTCTAATATCTGTAAACACTCCCACATAAGTGGCAGGATTACTTCGTGGAGTTTTACCGATTGGGCTTTGGTCTATATTGATAACTTTATCAACATTTTCCATTCCTAAAATTTTATTATATTTACCTTCTTTAAGTTCGCTCTTATTTACATAATTATACACGGCTGGAAACAAGATTTCATTGATTAAGCTACTCTTTCCACTTCCGCTAACACCTGTTATACAAGTGAAAACACCAATAGGAATATCCACATTAATATTTTTTAGGTTGTTTTGCTTAGCACCTTTAATAGAGATATATCCTCTCTTAATTTTTCTTCTAGTTTCGGGTACAAGTATTTGTTTTTCTCCACTTAAATATTTACCAGTAATACTTCTTGGCTCTTTAATAATATCTTCTAATGTGCCTGAAGCAACCACTTCACCACCGTGAACACCAGCATAAGGTCCAATATCCACAATATAATCAGCTTCACGCATTGTATCTTCATCGTGTTCAACCACGATTACGCTATTACCTAAATCTCGCAAGTGTTTTAATGTTCCGATTAACTTATCGTTATCTCTTTGATGCAAACCAATACTAGGTTCATCTAAGATATATAAAACTCCAGTTAAACCGCTACCAATTTGTGTGGCAAGTCTAATCCTTTGGGCTTCGCCACCACTTAGTGTTCCTGCTTTTCTGGATAATGTTAGATAATCCAAGCCAACATCAATTAAGAATTTAAGCCTTGCATTTATTTCTTTTAGGATTGGTAAAACAAAAGTTTCTTGGGATTTTATATAAGAAATAGTTTTAACAAATTCGTAAGCATCTTTAACCGACATATTACAAAATTGAACGATATTCTTTTTGTTTATCTTAACAAATAAAGATTCTTTTTTAAGCCTATCACCGTGGCAAGTTGGACATTCAACTTCTTTTAACAATTTTCCAAGCTCAGTTTTAACCACATCACTTTGAGTTTCTCTAAATCTTCTTTCTAAGTTTGGGATAACACCTTCAAAACACATACTATCTGTATTTTTCAACCAATAAGCATCTGGTGCTTTTATCTTTTCGCCTTTTGTACCATATAAAACCATTTCTTGCATTGCTTTTGGTAGTTTTTCCCATGGTGTGTTTATATCCACATTGAAATGATGTGCAACAGATTTATAGAATATTGTTGCCATTGAAGAGTCATAACCCCAACCGGATGCATAGATAGCACCTTCAAGCAATGAAAGTTTTGGTGCTTTTATAATCTTTTCGGTGTCTATAATTTGTTTAAAGCCTAAGCCATCACAATCTGAGCAAGCACCAAATGGGCTATTAAAACTAAAATTTCTTGGCATTATTTCAGTTATACTATAACCACATTCTGTACAAGAAAATTTTGTACTATAAACCATCTCCTCATCACCAATTTTTGTTACAACAAAGCCATCTGTTAATTTAATTGCCGTTTCAACACTCTCACTAAGCCTGTTTCTAATTTCTGGTTTCATAACCAATCTATCAACAACCACAGAAACATTGTGCTTTATATTTTTTTCTAATGCAATTTCTTCATCTAAGCCGAAAATTTTTCCATCAACCATAACTCTGGCATAACCATTTTTTCTTAAATCATCAAATTCACTAGCAAAAGTTCCTTTTTTACCTTGAGCGATTGGTGCTAAAATCATAAGCTTTGTACCAGCTTCAAGTTCCATAATTTTATCTATAATCGTATCAATAGTTTGAGATTTTATTGGCTTATTACAATTAGGACAATATGGTGTACCTAAATGAGCATAAAGCAATCTTAGATAATCGTAAATCTCTGTAACTGTTCCAACAATACTTCGTGGGTTATTAGATGTTGTTTTTTGGTCAATAGAAATTGCTGGAGATAAGCCATCAATTCTATCAACATCTGGTTTTGCCATCTGACCTAAAAACATTCTTGCATAACTGCTCAAACTCTCAATATATCGCCTTTGACCTTCAGCAAAAATAGTATCAAATGCAAGCGTACTTTTTCCACTTCCACTAACACCAGTAAAAACAACCAACTTATTTCTTGGTATTGTTAAACTAACATTTTTTAAATTATTTTCTTTTGCACCAACTATAACTATATCTTCTAACATCTTTCCTCTTCCAAATTTGAAAACTTTGTTCTAATCGCTATTAGTTTACCCTTAATTATAATTCTTGTCAATAATTATTTTAATATTCAAAAACAATTTTTTGAATATTTATTCTAAATTTAATAAATTTTGTTATGCATAAATATAAGTAATAAAACTAACTTAAAAGTTAAATTGAATTTATTTATAATTTGTGTAATATTTATAAATTACACTGATATAAAGATAAAAAATAAGATTATATTTTTATTAAAAACATAATCTTATCTATAAATTGATTATCAATATTTATAAGAAAAATATAATAATATTCAAAATTTCAGTTGAATATTTATTAAAATTTGAGTATTTTTATAATTTAATACTCTCCTTTAATTTCTTAATTTCTTCTCTAAATTTAATTGCAACTTCAAAATCTAACTCTTCGGCAGATATTTTCATTAAAGTTTCAAGTCTATCAATCTCTGCCAATGTTTCTGCTTTAGTTAGCTTCTTTTTCTTTTCATTCTTTGGCTTTTTAGTTATTTCAAGCGTATTCTTTATTGGTTTTATAATAGTTTTCGGTGTGATATGATGCTCTTCGTTATATTTCATCTGAATAGCTCTTCTTCTTTCTGTTTCACTAACAGCCTTTTTTATCGAATCAGTCATCACATCAGCATAAAGAATTACTTTACTCTCACTATTTCTGCTTGCTCTACCAATTGTTTGGATTAACGCCCATTCACTCCTAAGGAAACCCTCTTTATCCGCATCAAGAATTGCCACAAGTTTAACTTCTGGAATATCTAAACCTTCTCTTAATAAGTTTATACCTATTAAAACATCAAATTCTTTTGCTCTTAGCGAATTTATAATATTCATTCTATCAAGAGTGTCTATATCCGAATGTAAATACCTAACTTTTATACCACGCTCACCAAGATAATCTGTTAAACTTTCAGCCATTTTCTTAGTTAGTGTGGTTACCAAAACCCTGCCATCATTATCAATCGTGCTATTAATCTCACCAATTAAATCATCTATTTGATTTTTTATTGGTCTTATTTCAACTTTCGGGTCTAATAAGCCCGTTGGTCTAATAATCTGTTCAACAACATTATCGCTATTTTCAAGTTCCCATTTACCTGGAGTTGCCGAAACAAACACAGCTTGGTTGATTTTTCCTTCAAATTCAGAAAAATTTAATGGTCTATTATCGTAAGCAGCAGGCAATCTAAATCCATAATCAACTAAGTTAGTTTTTCTTGCTAAATCACCAGCAAACATACCTCTAATTTGAGGAATAGTGATATGACTTTCATCGATAAAAACAATAAAATCCTTTGGAAAATAATCAAGCAATGTATAAGGCGGTTCGCCAACTTGCCTACCATCAAAATATCTTGAATAGTTTTCAATTCCGGAACAATAACCAACTTCTTTCATCATTTCCAAATCATAGAAAACTCTTTCTTTTATTCTTTGTGCCTCAATTAACTTACCTTGCGATTCAAACTCTTTTTGCCTAACTAGGCAATCGTGCCTAATTTGTTCAAAAACCTCTTCCATCTTGCTTGAATCTATCGCATAGTGTGATGCAGGCAATAAGAAACAATGCTCTAGCGAACTTATCTTTTTACCAGTTAAAACTTCTATCTCACTAATACTTTCAATTGTATCCCCAAAAAATTCTATTCTAATACCAGTTTCGCTTTTACTTGGAGGAATAATATCCAAAATATCCCCTTTACTTCTAAAACTACCACGCTTAAAATCTATATCATTTCTTTGGTATTGTAAATTAATAAGTTGCTTTATTACATCATTTTTATCAATTTCATCATTTGGTCGCAACGATAAACACATACTTGAATAGTTTTCAGGCGCACCCAAACCATAAATACAAGAAACACTTGCAACAACTATAACATCGTTTCGTTCAAACAATGAGCAAGTGGCTGAATGTCTTAACTTATCTATTTCATCATTAATACTCATATCTTTTTCAATATAAGTATCGCTAGAAACCATATACGCCTCTGGTTGATAATAATCATAGTAACTTACGAAATATTCAACCCTATTATTAGGAAAAAACTCCCTAAACTCATTGCAAAGCTGACCGGCAAGTGTTTTATTATGAGCAATAACTAAGGCTGGTCTATTAAGTTTATTGATAATATTTGCCATAGTGAATGTTTTACCACTACCAGTAACACCCAAAATTGTTTGGTATCTAAGACCATCTTTAATACCTTCAACTATACCATTAATAGCCTCGGGTTGGTCACCAGTTGGTTTAAACTTACTAACTAATTCAAATGATTTCTTTTCTTTTTCCATTTATTTTAAAACCTTTAATAAAATTTAAATAAAGCCATTTTCAAGAGAAAATAGCTTTCAATATACAGGTTACAACAAAGGATAAACAAGCCACCAATACCGTTCGAATTACAATTTTAATAATCTGCTTTTTTTGGTTTTGCCTATCCCTTTCAAAAGATGCACCTTTTGAATTTAAAGAAATACAATAAACAGGTCTGCCATTTTTATCACTATTAACAGCTGTGATGTAATTTTCCAAAACCAAATTACTAATTATCTCATCAACTTCATATAGGCTTAAATCGCAAGATTCAGCCACTGCCGAAGAAATATCAGAACTAGATAGCAAACAACTACCTTTTTTCTGACAATTAGAGTAAATATATTGCATTACAATTTTTTCTTTTTTAGATAACATCTTAATCCCTTATTTAAATATTATAAATGCTAAAAAACCACCAAGAAAAGCAAATATTGCCGAGCCTAAACTTGAAATTATTGCTAATTTATAATAATCAATCTTTTCTTTCTTTTCTTCTTCCACTTCTTCATTATGTACTCTACCCTTTGGTAAAATACTCAAGCATATTTCATTTTCATCAAAATACTTTAAATCTATATAATTTCTTTCTTGCAAAAATTCCAGATTTTTTCTTAATCCTTCTTCATCTAACTTGAATTTTTTCATTTTTATTAAAATGTCATTAATTTCCAAAACTTTATAATTAGCACCAATACATTGCTCGTTTAGAATTTTTAATAATTTTGAATTTAATTTATCAAGCATATTTTCACCTATAAAGTATTTTACCACAAAATATAAAAAAAGTAAAAAATATTTAATACTATTGTTTACATTATGCCTAATTTTTAAACAATTTCTAAAAAGATAAAAAAGAACCGAATAAAATCGGTTCTTCTTAAATTTTAAGGTTATTTTCTTTTTGCTTTTTTGTTTGAAGCTGGAGCTTTCTTAGTTGAGAATAAGAAGTAAACAACAACTCCACCCAAGATTACAATAGAAAGTACAATCAATACTGTGCCAACTGTGTTAGAAATATTAGTTGTAGTATCTTTAGATTCTGCTGGAACATTAATTGTGTAAGTTTTAGTAGTTTTATGGTTTGCGTTATCTCTAACAACAACTGTTAATTTATAATCACCAGTTTGAGTTAAATCATAAACCCAACCTTTACCTTCGCCTTCATAAATATTTTCAACAGTTTTGCCATCTGGACCAGTTAATGTGAATGCATCACTAGAATTTTCCATTAATGCTTTTAATGCTTCATTTGTATCGCCATTTGTTGATGCATCAGCATCTGTGATAATTAAATCTGCAAATGGGATTGTGAATTTACCAAGAGAAGCAGTTGATGGAATACTATCACTCTTTGTCCAAGAAATTGTTGGATAATTGCAGTTACCAACTTCAATTTTGAATGAAACTGTTTCTGCTGAGTTACCAGCTTTATCTTTTGCTGAATAAGTTACTGTGTAAGTTCCTTCTTCTGCAATGAATGAATAAGCAGATAATTCTGTATGTTTTGTAGGAGTGATTGTTGCTCCATTTGGATCTGTAATTTTAATTGTAGCAAATTCTTCTTTCATATTGTTATTTGCATCGCTTACTGCGAACATAGGAACATAGATAATATTTTCAGCATTTTTATTATAATCATATCTCTTTTCGAATGTGTGGTCAGCGAAATAACCAATACTATAATCTTCCTCAATTACTGGAGCGATTGTATCTTCAACTTCAAGGAAGAATTTTTGAACATTATCAGTACCCCATTTATATTCAACAACATAAGTTCCTGTTACATCTGGAGTGAAACCACTAGCACTTTCTTCACCTGCGAAACCTTCTGCTGGGAATAATGTGATTGTAGCTGTTTCTGAATTTAATTTAGTACCATCACTAAGTGATAGTTCTGGATATTCAAAATATTCGTTTAATTCTGCAGTTTGAGGGAAATCTGCAACGATAATTGAAGGAACTTCGCTTCCATCAACTCTAATACCGAATGATTTTGTTGTGATATTACCATAATGGTCTTTAGCAGTATAAGTTACTGTGTATAAACCACCAAAAGTAGCCTCAAATTTAGCATCTTTAACAGTTAATTTATAGTTACCACCGATTAATTCTCTTGTGATAGTTTTTGTTTTATTCGTATCAACATCAGAGATTAAATAGATAGGGTTTCCGTTTTCATTAACAATGTTAATAGAAATTGTAGTATTTTTATCTTTATCTGTAAAGCTTACAGAAGGAAGATTAATGATTGAACCTTGAACGAATGGATATTCATCACTTCCGCTAATTAAACCATTATCTTTAATAGTTTTACCAGCAAGTTCTGCATTTACACTAACTAAACCAGCACTTAATGAGCCATCAACATAAGCAAATTCTGGAGCATCAGTATCATTTAATGCTAAAACTTTAATTTCTTTTTCAACTCTATTTAGAGCATTTTCTCTATTAGAAGTTTCCAAATTTGTTTGATTATAAATATCATTATGAGCTTCAACAACAAGTTTTAATAAACTTAAAGTTTTGCCCTCTAATTCGCTTAAAGCTTTAATAGTTGAAATCTTAATTTCATATTTTTCAGTTTTTTCGTTGTAATCTTTATCAGTAACATCTAATGTTTTAACAGCTTCAGTTTCGCCTTCTGCATAAACTTCTAACTTAGTTATAACATCAATGTTAGAATCTAATTTAGTTGAGTTTTTATCAGTTGCAATTGGTTTTGCAAAAGATAATGTTTGGTTTTCATAAATTTCAGTTACGATATTACCAACTTTCAAATCTGGTTGAGTTTTATATTCGCCAAGTTCTGATTCATTGATTACTTTAACTGTGAATAATATTGTGCTAGTTTCTAAGCCTTTTTCATCTTTAGCAACATAAGCAAATGAATAAGTTCCTGTTGAAGAGAAGATAACAGATGCAGATTCGTTATTTGCATAAACACCTTCAACATATTCTCCATCTTGAACCTTTTTTAGTCCAGTTGAATCCCATGCAGTTGTACCAACATTACTATTACCAGCTGAGCTCTTTCTCCATTTTCTAGTTAGAGTGAAAGCACCATAACCTTCACTTGCGTTATCAGAAGCATAGATTGCTGGTAAAAAGTTATCCATAACAACTTTTGTTTGTCCGTTTGGAATAACAACAACATTAGCAACTCTAGTTTTTTCATTTCCTAAAGCTTCTAAGATTTCTTCTTCTGTTGCATCTGAATTAACAGCTTCACCATTAATAGCAGTGATTTTATTTTCTGTTAGAGTATAGTCTTTAACTGCTAATGGAGTTGGAGCAATATCATCTTTAACATTAGCTATAACAAATTCACCTTTAGCTATATCACTAACTGCTTTATCGCCAAATAAAGCGATTTTTGCTTGGTAAGTCACTCTATAAGTACCATCTAAAGATGGAGTAAACTCAAAAGTATCTTTATTGAAATCTGCAGTACAATCAGTACCATAAGTTTCATTTTTAACCTTAACTTCGATATAAGCATTTATTGTATCGCCATTTTGGTCTTTAGCAGTTGCAGAAGGAAGTTTAACAGCTTTTCCGATAGATGCAGTTGTTGGTTTTTCGCCTGAAAATTCAACCTTTAATTTTAAATCATCAAGGTTATAATTCTTAGCATCAACAACATTAAAGCTTTGTAAGTTAGCTCTCTTTAATTCAACACCATTTACAGAATAGATATAAACAATATCATATTTTCCTGCACTAAGTCCGCTATATTTATAGCAACCTAATGTTGCATCATAAGTGGCTGGGCTATTATTTACTAAAACTTTAAGATTATTATAATCAGCTGTTCCAATTTCTTCACCTTCAACCTTTACAACTGGTCTAGGAATCTTAATTTCTGTAATACTGCTAGGAATAGTTGCAGGAATTACAAATTCAGAATTTGAAGCAGGAGTGATTGTATAATCAGAAGTTTTAACGGTAATTTTTAAGCTTTTCAAAAGAGTTTTAACAGAGCCTGTTTGTTGAACATAAATATTCAATACATAACCTCTTTTTGAAGTTGCTTTAAAGCACCAAGGATTACCACTTACTTCAGATTGATAAATACCAGACTTATCATCACCTGTAGTTTCGGTTAATGTCTTATTAGGATTGTTTTGAACAACCTCATAAGTAATACCATTTTCTATAGCAGTTTTATAATTTTGTCCATTAACTGTTGGAAGATAATATTCTTCATTAAATTCAACAGTTTCCTCATATCCAACAACTTTCAATTCTTGACCATCAACTGATGTGATTTCATCAGCAGCCCAAACGAAATTGTTAAATAATGAAGTGATTGGAGATAAAATCATAGCAAACGCCATCAACAATGATACTATAAATTTTGTTTTTGTTTTTGTAGTCTTGCCTTTCATAATAGTTAGAATTCTCCTTAAAATTTACAATTACATTTGTAACAGGTTTAGTTTAAACAATTTT
>CAKVMJ010000022.1 GCA_934772445.1 uncultured Clostridia bacterium | reverse complement strand
AATATGTTAGCCACAAATATAATTTCTTTAAAAGTTGTTAGCGTTTGGGATTGTAGCATTGAAGGAATTGTTGAAAATATTTTAATTGAAAATAAAAAAAACAAACTTCGCTATTTGAAAGTTTATAACGAAGAAGCGGATTCAAGTTTTCTACTATCCTATAAAGATATATATAAACTTAGCGAGAATGTTGTATTAATTAAAAATAGCCAAGTTTTAAATCCTTCAACAAATCTAGAGTTATGCGAATATGATTGTTTAAACCCTATTGGAGCAACTCTTTTAGATTTTAACGGAAAATCTTTTGGAAAAATCAAAGATTTCGAGATTGATGAAAAGTTTTCAATAAAAACTTTTATCTTAGATAATTTAAAGGTAAAAATTAAAGATATAATCTCGCTTGGTGAAAAGATTGTGCTTTTAAAATTTCCAAATAATGTTAAAATCTCATCATTTTCCCCTAAAAGAAAAATTAAAAGAGTGGTGAAAGATTATAAAGTAACATTACTAAATGAAGTTAATCAAGTTACAAATCCAGCCATAGAAAGCCTTAAAATAGAAGAAGATTATATAAAACTTTCCACTCCCCCTATCCAATCCTCACCTAAAAAATTAATCACAGATTCAAGGTTTTTAATCAATAGAAAATTAACAGATAATATAAGCCTAGATAATGGAGAAATACTATTTAGAAAAGATACCAAAATTACATATCAAGTAATTGAAAAAGCAAAAACTTTCGGAAAATTATTTGAATTAACTCAAAAAAGTAAAAACTAGCAACCGCTAGTTTTTTCTTACATTGTTTTTTCGTTTTCTAAGCTCAAGCAATCATCATAAAATTCTGTCATTTTATCTAGAGATTTTTCCATACTATTTAATAGCGAAAATTGAACTTTTGCTCTATCTAAGTTATCATCTTCGCCCTTAACTCCAAAATACTTATCCCCCTCTAAATAATCTGTTAAAAATCTTAAACCAAGTTCGTAAGACATAACAAGCGGAGATAATGGCATTAAAACTTTTTCATCTGGAGTTAGTTCATCTTTCATAACATCTAAATACCCCTCGGTAAAAGCCTTATATTTATCTAAATTGAAAGTAACTTTCTCTGTATCTTTTTCTTCCTCACTTGCATTATTACACGCACTTCTAATAGCATCGCCATAATCATAAAGCAAGGTATCTGGCATAACAGTATCTAAGTCTAAAACTGCTATCGCCTTATCTAATCCTTCATTGAAAACAACATTATTTAATTTTGTATCGTTATGTACCACTCTTTTAGGCAAACTTCCATTCTCAACTTGCATAACAATTGCATTTGCATATTTAGATTTATCCATTGCTTCTTGAATTAAATCATCTGCCTTTTCTAGCCTTTTTAAATCGGTTGCACTCTCAACCGCATTTCCAAAATTATAAAATCTTGATAATGTGTTATGAAAATCTGGAATAGTTATTGCTAATTTATTCGCATCAAAATCTCTTAAATCGTATTGAAACTGACCATACGCCCTACCTGCCTCTTTTAGCAATTTTAAATCGTTTGTTTTATCAACATAAGTTCCATTTTCTATAAACTCACTTATCCTATAATAACCATCTGGCGATTTAACGAACGAACTAGAATCGTTTGTTTTAACTAAATTCAATGTTTTCCTATCTGAATGTTCTTCTTCAATCTTGCCTCTGATATGGTCTGTTACAAACTCCACATTTTTCATTAAGCCTTCAACATCTTTAAATATATCTGAATTTACTCTTTGTAAAATATATTTACCATTTGCATCAATTAAAAATGTTCTGTTAATTCTCCCAGTGCCATAAGGTGCGATAGATTTTATATCTTTTATTGAGCCATAATTCTCTAGTATTTCTTCAAACATAATTGCCCTCCCAATTATGTTTATGAATAACTTTATTTTTTTGTGTTATTAGCATAAATTTGTTTTTAATAAAGTTAAAAATATGTTACTATAAATTTAATAAAATTATAAGGAAGGATAAAAATGTTAACAGGCAAAGAGATATTAAAACAAATGAAAAAAGGTAAAATCAAGATTGAACCTTTTAATATTAAACAATTAAATCCAAACAGTTATAACATAACTTTAAATAAAGATTTATTAGTTTATGATTGTGATGTTTTAGATTTGAAAAAATCTAACCCAACTAAAAAACTTGAAATTCCAGAAGAAGGTTTGGTTTTAGAACCAGGTAAATTATATCTTGGTAGAACTAATGAATATACAGAAACTGATGGATTTGTGCCTTGCATTGATGGCCGTTCTTCAATTGGTAGGCTTGGTTTATTTATCCATGTAACTGCTGGATTTGGCGATGTTGGATTTAAAGGAACTTGGACTTTAGAGATTCAATGTATTCAACCAATTAGAATTTATCCAAATATTGAAATTGGTCAATTACATTATGAATTAATCCAAGGAAAAAAGACTTATTACCACGGAAAATACTTAGGTCAAATAGATGCTCAAAAGAGCAAAATGAATGAAGATTTTAATAAATAATAAAAAACATAAAAAATAGGAACGAATTGTTCCTATTTTTCTTCTAAATTTTTATTTTTTCTTGTAAACCATTTTAAAGTTTTTAATCTCGACCAGAAAATAATTAATAATTGCATTGGAATACCAACTAAGAATATTGGCCAGATATTATATTGAAGCAAACATAAATAAATAGCTAATAATCCAGTCCAACCCAAAAGCGTTAGAATAACAAAAGTTAAATTCCTATAACCCCAAATGCAATTAAAAACTAGCAAAACAACAAACCCCAACGGAATAGCAACAATAAATATTAACCATAACCAATTAGCATCAGGTATAACAATTTTACAGATTGAGAAAATCAATGTGGCAACAAACCAAACGCCTAAGAATGCAAGCATTGTTATAATCAAACGATTATGTGCCTTAAATTGATTTAAACTAATTTTCTTTTTATCTTCTTGATGTTCCGTTACAAGATAATCTAAATTAACAGAAAATAAATTGGCAATATTTTTCAAAGTTTCAACATCTGGCAAAGACTCCCCTCTCTCCCATTTTGAAATTGCCTTATCCGAATAATTTAGTTTTTCAGCAAGCTCCAATTGAGTTAAGCCTAATTTTTTACGCAAGAATATTAAATTGTTCGCAACAATTACTTTTAAATCTTCCATACCCAGTATTTTATCAAAAACTCGTAATTTAGGCAAGCAAAATTCGTTATTCTACTGCTAGTAGAACAATTTTTTTAAATCTACAATCGACAAAACAAATGGTAGAGAATAAATGAGTAATAGTAGGTAGGATATTTTATACATTTAAAATAAAATACTATTGTTAATTTAAGGAGAAAACTATGAAAATTGCACTATCGGCAGAAAGTACTATTGATATGCCAAAAGAATTATTAGAAAAATATAAAATTTCAACTGTGCCATTTACAGTTGTGCTTGGTGATGAAACTTTTTTAGATGGAGAGATGCCTATTTCAAAGATTTTTGATTATGTTAAATCCACAGGCAAGCTTCCAAAAACTAGTGCGGTAAACCAAGTTCAATATGAAGAACATTTCAACAAATTATTGGAAGATAACGATGCAATTATCCATCTATCTCTATCTAGCGAATTTAGTTCCGCTTATTCTAACGCTTGTGTGGCTGCTAAAGAATTTGATGGAAAAGTTTTTGTAATTGATTCATGCTCTCTTTCAACAGGTATTGCACTACTTGCAATTTATGCAAGAAAACTAATAGACAAAGGTGAGAAACCTGAAAATATTGTTAAAAATATTGAAAATAGAATACCTTACGACCAAGCAAGCTTTATTCTAAAAAGAGTGGATTATTTATACAAAGGCGGAAGATGTAATATGCTTCAACTTCTTGGCGCAAATCTTCTAAAACTTAGACCTCAAATAATCGTACAAGATGGAAAAATGAAATCTGGAAGCAAATATAGAGGCAATATGGATGTTGCCACATTAAAATATATTGAAGATACATTAAAAGAATTTAACCACCCAGACCTAGAAGAAGTGTTTATTACCTACACCACAGCCGAGCCAGAACTTATTGAAAAGATTAAAGAGATTCTTAGAAATAAAGGATTTAAGAATATCCACGAAACCCAAGCTGGGGCAACAGTAACCTCTCATTGCGGAGAAAACTGCTTAGGTATTCTTTATATCAATGATGCAAAATAAATAAAATATTTTTAGTAAGTACCTATTTTGGGGGTACTTACTTTTTTAACGCACCATTTTTAAAACATAAATATATGATTACATATCTTTTCAAACCATTCTTGCCTATTTTTAATATTAAATATAAAATAAAACCAAAAAGGATAAAAAATGAGTGAAATACTAAAGTTTGAAAACAAAAATGAAATACCTAAAACTCGCGATGATTTGGATTTGAAAAATGTAACATTATTAGATAAAGATAATGAAGTTTTAGATGATAAAATTAAAGAGGAATACTTAAATAAGATATATTCAAACACAGAACACAAAGATTGTGATGAAAATTTATTATTTTCATTTAGATTTGAAGATATTGAATCGTTTTTAGAAAAAAACGATAGAACAATAAATGTTTTATCTTTTAAAGCTGAAAGCGGAGAAGATATGGGCAAAGTTATAGAAACTATTCCTTCGGTTAATTTCCTTTGCTTAGTTGAAGCCCGCCCTGATGGTGATATTAACGATTTGCTTTTCCTTAATAAACCTTTTATGCAAAATATGTGTATTGCAGTTAGATTAAGTCCAGAGCAAAAAGAAAATTATAATATCACCCTATTTTACACACCTATGCAAAAACATAAGAACGGCTAACCTTAGCCGTTTTTTATTATCTAATATAAATAATTAATTTAAACTTATATTATAAATTTAAATCATTTTATTTATATATTATTTTTTATATTTTTATTATGCTTAAATTTTTAAGTACTTCTATAATATAAACTAATTTATTAATTTTACAGCCCTTTAATTGTATCTAAAACCAAATTTTCTAAATATTGCCTATCATCAATATTTTCAACTAAATACATTGGTTTAGCGTTTTCATAAGGCAATTCTTTAATTAATTCATACTTGCTATTTGTTTTTGTAATTTTAACTAAAAATCTATCATCACAAATACAACCAAAGTATTTACCATCAACATAAATCAAAAACTCTCCCATCATAGATTTATATATGGGATTTAAGTTTGATAATTGTTCTAATATAAAATCTCTATATTCCTTACTTGATGCCATCTCCCTAACCTCTTACTTTGATTATATCATATAATCTTAATTCTTAATAAAAAATATTCCATTAGAAAATATATTTTCTAATGGATAACTAAAATATGGACTTATTCCAAGATTTGGCGGAAAGTAAGGGATTTGAACCCCTGGAACAATTACTTGTTCAACAGATTTCGAATCTGCCTCGTTCGACCACTCCGACAACTTTCCAACATTTTATAAGCCAACCGATAAGGTTGGCTTATATTATACTTAATTTTATATTTAAAATCAACAATTTTTATGATGTTGCTAATTGAAGCATTTCAAGCGTTTTTGCAATAAATCCAGAAAAATACAAATATGTGAACATTAAAGCATTCATAACTAAAACGAAACATATTGTGGTTTTCGAATATTTATTGTTTGCAATTGTGATTTGAATAATGCTATTGATAACTGCAATTAATGTAAATGCTAACACAACTAATGTAACATAAGGTGCTTTATCTAATATAGATTTAACAGTTCCAACTATTCCTCCAGCAGCAACTGCTTCTTCCCCTGCATTAGAAATTAAGATATTACTAAGTACAAATAGCAAACAAACAAATAAGTTTGCAAAACTAAAGAACCACGCTGAATGACCGCAAAATCTGCTCTCAGTTCTTTTGCGTATTTTAAATTTTGAGCCCTTCGCAATATCTTTACTACTTGCCCTATTACCAACTAATTCAAAATTATTTGCATTTTGATTTGTTTCCGCAGTTTGATTTCCAAAACTTAAATCTGCACCAACGCTCTCTTGCATATTTTTTGAATTCATCTGCTGAGCATTAGAATTAACGGCTTGTTGAGTATTCTGAGCAGGAGCAAAACCTTGGCTATTCGTATTCCCCACATTTTGTTGTAGTTGCTGAGGCTGAGCTGGTTGTTGGTTCAACGGAGCTGTTGTTTGATAGCCTTGAGGAAGATATGGATTTTGCACTGTTTTAGAATATGCAAAAACAGGAGTGACCGGCTTGCTTGGATTATCTTTCACAATTTCTTCTGGCCTTAAATAAGTGGCTTGTTGATACATCGACCTACCTTGAGTGGTTTGCGTTGTACCGCTAGAAACAGATTGTGAAGATTGTTGACCGACTCCATTAGTTGTACCCATATTTTGCGTACTTTGATTATTAAGATTTGTATTATTTTGATTATTTATATTATTTTCCATCTTAAACCTATATTAGTATAACAATTATTCATAAAAATAACAAACGATTTACATCAATTGTTTTTGATTGACTTATATTTAATATCTTAAACATAATTTCTATCTATATCAAATACAAAATTATATATCATTTTACCATTATTAAATTCTTTATTTAAACATTTGATAATATCTTGTTTTGTTATATCAACTTCAAAAGGTACAATCACATCAAAAACCAAATTAGTATGCGTTTTACCTTCAACCATTCTAAAATCGTGAATAGATAGTTTGTTGCTTAGAGTTTTCACACTATTCAATGCACGCTTTTTTAGTTCTCTAACTGTTTTATTATTATTCTGGATAGGGTCTGTGTGAATAACCAAATTTATACCAAACTCATTTAAAAAATCTTCTTCTATATTATCTATCATATCGTGAGTTGTTATGGGGTCAACATCTGCAGAAACCTCAACATGCACAGAACCATAATATTTCCCTTCACCATAAGAATGAAGCATTAATTCGTGAGTTCCTAAAACTCCATCATAAGATCTTAGTTTATTTTTAATCTTTTTAACAAATTCTTTATCTGGTATTTGACCTAATAATGGATTAATTGTATCTATCAAAACTTTAATTCCAGATATAATAACAAATAATGAAACACCTGCACCAACATATCCATCTATATTTATTCCAGTTAGCCAAATAACTATCATTGCAATTAATGTTGTAAGCGTTACAATAATATCATTTCTCGCATCAATTGCGTTTGCTTTTATTGTTTCCGAATTAATGGTTTTAGCTATTCTAAAATATAAAATAAGTTGAAATAATTTAACAAATATGCTTAATACAAGTATTATGCAAACAATCAAATTCACCGTTATTTCCTCAGGATTTATAATCTTTTCTATTGAAGACTTACAAATCAAAACACCTATCATACATATAAGTACTGCAACCAATAATCCTGTTATATATTCATATCTTGCGTGTCCGAATGGGTGTTCTTTATCTGCAGGCTTACCCGCCAACTTAAATCCAACAAATGAAATAATAGATGATGCACCATCTGTTAAATTGTTTATAGCATCTGAAATTATTGCAATAGATCCGCTTATTATTCCTATAGTTAGCTTTCCAATAAAAAGTAAAATATTTGTAAGTATTCCAAAAACGCTTGCAAATATACCATACCTAAACCGAACTGTTGGGTCTGTTGTATTCTTATAATCTTTAATAAAAACTTTCTCTAACATTACTTACCTCTAAATTTTGAGTAATTATTATAACACTAATTATTTAATTTCCAAAACATCTTCAAACAAATTTAGGTTTTATTAAATATTCTCTTGACAAACCCCATTCTTTACTATAAAATTAATTTCGTAATCACTAAATCGTTTATTATTATATTATACTAATAATAGCAGTTAAGTTTACAATTACCAAATATAATTTTTGATTTAATATTTTTAAAACTTCAAATAAAAGTTAAAAATATTAAAACCATCATTAATTATGCTAACGTGGCGCAGTCGGTAGCGCATTACATTGGTAATGTAAAGGTCGGCAGTTCGAATCTGCTCGTTAGCTCCAGTTAAAAAAACGCTAAATCTTAGCGTTTTTTTTATTTTTCTAAACTTTAATAACAAGACTATTTGTTATGTTTTCTTATATAGTTTATTATTTGTTCTATGATTTTTTCTTCTGTACTATTTGCATTAATATAAAGATTATAATTTTTCTCCCCAAACTTTATTTGCTACCAAAGAATAATATGTTTTGCGAGCAGTATTTGATTTTTTAATATTCTTGATGGCTTGTTCTTTAGTATTGCCATACATCTCCATCACTTTATTAATTTTCAATTCTTAATCAGCATATAAAAATATAGTAACTAAATTCTTATGATTTCTCAAAATATAATCCGCACATCTACTAACAATAACAAATGCTTCCTTATTTGCAAGTTCTGTAATTATTTCATTTTGGGCAATTATAGAATCTTTATTTGCATCTAATAAAAAATATGCTGTGTAACCCCAGCAATCAACTGGACTTACACATTTCTGGTGCTCATTGACATTATAATTATATCAAAAGTTAAAAAATTTTTCAAGCAAGAAAACCAAATTGAATCGAAAAATTCTAAACATCTTTTATTTTTTCCATTTGTTAAATAAACTTAATTATGCTAAAATAACATTAAGGAGGAATATTTATGAAAAAGATAAATTATATTTTAACGCTTTTAATTTGTTTAGTTTGTTCGTTTTCATTTGTAGGTTGCGGAAAAGATGATAACGGTAATAATACCCCACCCCAAAAAGAATATGCAATTACAGTTGAAACTTCAAACGATTACACCCTTACAACTAGTAAAGAAAAAGCAGAGGCTTTGGAAGAAATTACAGTTAGTATTACAATAAATAATATAGATAAAAAATTAGTTAATATTAAATATGGAGATAATATAATTAGCAAAAATAGTAATGGCAACTATTCATTTATAATGCCCGCTAATGATATTAAAATTTCTGCAATTCTAGAAGACTATGTTGAAACTCTAGCAACAGATAACACATCAACTCCATTTATGAAATACGATAGTTCAAACACTCATATAGTTGTTCCAAACACTGGTACTATTGAATTATATGTTAAAGCCAATGCCTATTATATGACAATTTTACATACTAACATCACCACATCAAATCCAACAGCTATTCCCAGAAATGCTATTAAGGTGGAAGGAAGAATTACTTCTTCTAGTAATGTTTTGATTGGAGCTGATATTATGATAGACACAACAAAAATTCAAAAAGGCTATAGTTGGATTGATATTGAATTTATAAACAGAAACACACCATCTCAAAGAGGAAAAATTACATTCAAGCTAACTGTTGATGATGTTATTCAAGTTGAGAAATGGACAGAAACTTTAATATTTGATATTTCTGGTCTTGATGAAGAATATAAAAATGCTGATTTCTATGTTGGTTTAAGTGATTTTGATTATGTTAAAGGAATGGATTGCAAGAGCTACCAATATTTTGAAAACCTTAAAGCAGATAATAATAAAATAACAATCTCAATGGAATATGCTGTAAGTCACGAATACCAAGTAAGTTTTGGAATTATTGATAGAGAAAATTCAGCAAACACTATTTGGTTTAATGCTATGGATTCAATTGGCGAAGGTAACTCAAATATTGGATATAATCAATGCATTAGAAAAAGACTTTCATTTGTTTATAATAATTCAAGTTTAACAATTAAAGTTATTTAATTAAAACCGTTATATAAAATTTTTTATAAATTATTTAAAGCGTAAAAAAGATGCAAATTTGCATCTTTTTTCTTTACCATTTATTAACAACTTTTTCAGCAAAACCTAAGAAATTTTTTATCTTAATTTTTTCACCCGTATCTAAAATAAAGTAACCCGAGAATAAGCCAAAAACTTGATGTTGATTACTTGCAATAATCAAAATATTTGAATTTGCGTGTCTATCTAAAATTGGTTCAAATTTCATTTCAAATCTTTTATCGCTTGAAGTAAAAGTCCAAGGTGATAAGAAATCTTCTTTACCATTTTTAAGCAATGGAATATTAAATTTAACATCTTCTAATTTATGCGCTTTACCATTATAGAACAACATATTTTCAGATGCGTTTGATGTGTCACCAAATCCATAACCAATATTAAATCCAAATTCATTGCCTTTTATAATCCCGCAACCAGCACCCCAATACCAAGTGTTCTTATATGTCCAAACACCTCTACCCCAATCTAGTATTGCTCTTGTGTTTTTAGAATTAAATTCATACTTTTCATCGCCAATCAAAACCTCGCCCTCAGCTTTTATACCAACAATTTTTTGATTGTAATAAAAAGCAGTTTTCTTTTCCTTAAAAGGTGTTAGAATTACCATACTATCCTTAGGTTCATCAGTTAATTCAAATTTAATAGTTATATCATCTTTGTTCCTAAACTTTTTAAGCCAAACTTCCAAAACTCTTTTCTTTCCATTATTCTTAAATGAAAACTTATAGTTTTTAGCTTCAGATAAAACATCACCCTTTTTGCTTGTTTTTGGCAAGTTTGTTTTACCTTTTGTCATAAACCTCATTGGAGATTTTGTAATCTCCTGTTTTTTGTCAAAATCTAAAAATGAAATTGAATTTAAACCCATATATGAATTATCATCAACAGTTAAAGCCACACCATATTTTTCATTATAAATTAAATAATAATCCCATTCTTTAATTCTAAGTTTGCCAGCTTTAATTTTGCTCCTATCGTAATCTTTTATAAGCTTTGTGGCATACCCACATTCAATCAACTCACCTTTTTCGTTTAATAAATCTCCAGCTTTTGTTACTTTATTTTGCATATAAAAACCCTCCAATTTTTACATTTCTTTTTCTTTTTCAATTATTCTTTCAATAACAAAATTTAAGCCCTCAGCACAACCTTTTATTCTTGGTTTATCAGATAAATAATCAACATATTCAACTTGCGATTTTACTTCAGAACTTCTTGGCATTATATTATAAGTTCCATATTCAAATCTGCCATCTAGCATTTTAAGATAATCCATACCCATTAAATCCGATCTTGAATCTCCCATAAAAACAAAACCACTTGCATTGATAATTCCAATGTTTGAAATTATCTCACTAATTGCTTCTGATTTATTTTGGTCTGGGTTTGAAAATTCTAAAACTTGAACATTATCCATTCTCTTAGCGTTTACAAACCCATCACATGTTACAGCACAATCAAACTTATTCGCTAAATATGGATTGGTTTTATTCAAGTCTGTTAACCGTTTTTGTAAGTCCTCCATATTCGTACCTGTGGCAAAACAAATTCTAACTTCACCAACAACTTCTTCAAGCCTTTTCACGCTTTCTTCAAATCCGTTAAAATCTCCTTTTTGCCCCTCTTCAAAAGTGGAATCCACATCACTAATTATGTAAAATCGTTTATCCATTTTTCTCTCCAATTTTATTTAAAAAGCTTTCCAATGTTTGAGATAAAAGCGATGCAATTGTCATTGGCCCAACACCACCCGGAACTGGCGTATAAGCACTAGCAATTTTCTTTGCATTATCTAAATCTATATCTCCAATATTACCTTCATTATATCCAGCATCAATTAAAACAACGCCTCGTTTTAACCATTCTTTTTTTACAAATTTAGGTTTACCAACACAAGCCACAACGATATCTGCTGTTTTTAATTCTTTCTTTAAATCTTTGGTTTTTGAATGACAAATAGATACAGTTGCATTTTCATTTAATAATAGCATCGCCACAGGTTTTCCAAGAATTGCACTTCTTCCAATCACAACTGCTTTTTTACCAGCAACTTCAATATTGTAATGTTTTATAATTTTCATAATTCCGCAAGGAGTTGCACTTACAAACACTTTTTCTTTATTACACATTTTTCCAAACGAAATTGAACTTACGCCATCAACATCTTTTTTTACATCAATAGTATCAAAACAAACTTGTTCATCAATCTGGCTTGGCACTGGGTGTTGCAATAAAATACCATCTATATCTTCATCTTCATTTAGATTTTTTATTACATCTAAAAGTTCACTAGTGGTAGTTTTTTCACTTAAATGAACCTCTTTATATTCCATACCAATTCTTTCACAAGCCCTACATTTCATTCGAACATAAGTAACGCTTGCAGGATTATCTCCCACCAAAATTGTGGCAATTTTTGGCGCTTTATTATATTTCGCTTTTAAATTTTTTATCTTTTCTTTTAAATCCAATTCTATTTCTTTGGACAATGCCTTACCATCTAAAATTTTTGTTTCCAACATTTTCTCCTCTTATTGCGTTTTTAAATTCAAACATTTCTCAACTAGTATTTTTTTAAACTCATCTTCATTCTTAGGTGAAACATAAATATAAAATGAATACTTCTTTCTTTTAACTCTAATTCCAACTCTATGCCTAGCCGTTGCAAATGAAGAATATGTGTTTACAGTTTCCTTAACTTCTAATATATTTGAATAATCAAACTTCATTTTAAAAAAACCAAATATAATTAACAAATAATTATCTTTCAAATAATAGAAAATTATAAAAAACTGAATATTTATAATAGCAATTGAAATTAAAAATAGCAATGCACCTATGAATGTTTTAGACAAACAAAACACAATTATAATTGTGCCAAAAACTATATTTAATAATGAGATAATCCATAAATATAATTTATCTTTGTTTGCCTTAAACCTCATAATACCCTTTTTAGATTGTTATTGCTTTTCTATAAGCAGACTTAACAGCTTTAAACACTTTTCCAACTTCATTGCTATCACCTATATTATATATCTCTTTAGCAATATGATTTTGAACAGCATTAAAGTATAAGTCGTTATTACTTATTGTTCCCAAAGCAAGAACAACTAAATCGGATTTTAATTCAATTTCTTTAATTTTTTCTTTAATTTTTGGTGCTAGTGGATTAGAAATATTTTCTGGCAAAACTGGTTGCCAAGTGTTGAATGGATTTGGTACAGATTTATCTATATTCTTATCTATCAAAACAGATTTCTTTGTAATCTTTTTAACTTTAGATAAATTATGAACCACCACTCCACCTTTTTGCAAATAATATAAAATATGCCCCCTATTTGCAGTACAAGATTTTGTCATTAAAGTTGAAGCCATTTCCACAATATCCACATTTTTATTTAGTTCATATCTTAAGAAATATGCAACCTCACAACCGCTATCTCCCCCACCAATTACAATAATATTCTTAGCATTTTTAGCAATTGTTGGATTTGCTAACAATTCTGTATCTAAAACAACATTCTCGTTATCAATTCCCGCAATCTTTGGTTTTACTCTTTTTGAACCAGTTGCAAATAAAACAACATCATAACCCTTAGATTTTAAAATCTTTTCAGTTGCTTCAGTTTTTAAGAATAGTTTAAAATTTTTATTTGGTTTTAAAGAATTTATTTTGTTTTCCAAATATTCAACATAGTTCTTTAATTCATATTTAATTTTTGGTACAGATGCATAGTTTAAAGTACCGCCAATTTTATCACTTTTTTCATATAAGTCAACTATATGTCCTCGTTTTAATAGGACATCAGTTGCCACCACTCCAGCAGGTCCGCCACCAATCACAGCAACTCTTTTTTGAACTAAAGCCTTATCTATATCTAAAGAAAATTCTTCTTCAAATCCAGTTCTTGGGCAAACCGCACACTGCGGGTGTCCACCCTCAACAAATTCATTTATACAAGCTTCTTGACAACCTATACAAGGTCTTATCTTCTCAACATCTCCAGCATAAGCTTTATTAGCCCAATCAGGGTCTGAAAGTAAAGGTCTAGCAAGCATTATCATATCACATTTATTATCTATTAATGCTTTTTCTGCTAAATCTGGATAACCTAGTTTTCCGACAGCAACCACAGGAACTTCTAATCCCATATTGCTTAAAATCTTATTATCCTTAAAATGTTTTTTAACTATTTGAGCAATATCTAAATAACAACCGCTTGGCATAGATGCTGGTGGGTGTGGTAACCACCAATTATCGTAACAGCCCAAATCCACATCAAACATATCAACGCCCGCTTTAACAAGCATTTCCATATATTTTAATGTATCTTCAATAGTTCTACCGTTCTTAAACTTCTTAAGGCTTTTAACCCTATTCATTTGTTCGCCATAGGTTTCATTCAACGCTAAAGATAAATCTATTCTATACATAATTGGATATTTATCTCCGCATCTTTTTCTTATCTCCCTAACCATATCAATACCAAAGTTATAAGGATTAGCAAATCTTCCAAGCTTTCTTCTATTGAATGCTGGATTTGTTAATTGCTCCATTAGATAACCTTCGTGGCCGTGAAGATAAACGCCATCAAGATTACAAGCCTTTGCATCAGCAGATGCCTGACCTGCTTTTTTGATTATTTTTTTAATTTTGCAATCTGTTAGCCTAACGCAAGGAATTTCTGGGATATAATAGTTTGGATTAAAAGATGCACTAACTGGCAACTTTAACTGTGTTAACAAAACTTGCGGATTCCCAACTCTTCCCAAACCTGCAGTTAGTTGAATAAAAATTTTAGCACCGTGAGAATGAACTGCACTGCTTAAATCTCTCCAACCGCTAAGAACTGTTCTGCTTCTATCAATTCTTGGGAAATAAGATAATTTACCTAGTTCTGTAATTGTGGTATCAATACCATAAGAAACTGGAATTAATCCCGTGGTAATCAAACCCACTCCACCTTTTGCTCTTTCTTCAAAATATTTAAGCATTTTTTCATTAGGTCTGCCCGTTTCCTCACACATATTGATATTTCCCATAGGACCCATAACAATACGGTTTTTTATTACCACATTATTAACTCTTATTGGCGAGAAAAGTTTTTCATAAGGATAAAAATTTCTGCTCATCTTTGGAATATCAAACTTACCCTTAAACCAATCACCATAAGAATTTGTTAAATCAACTATTTTAGAATCAAGTTTCATTAGAATTCTCCTTTCTCTTTTTTTAAATATTACCATAATTATTGCGTTTTTCCAATTAAATACATAAAAGTTGGGATTTATTACCATAATAAACTATAAAAGGAAATATAATTATGAAAAAATCTAAGCAAATATTTTTTATTGTTTTCGTTTGTATTCTATTTTTAGCAACTGGTATTTTCACCTTTTTTACTGGTGTTAAACCTCATTCTTATCACTATATAAAAATAGAGGTTAATCCAAAAGTGGAATTTTTAACAGATATGCATAATAAAGTTACATCTATTATGCCTTTAAATGAAGAAGCTAAAGAACTTTTAGTTTTAGAAGATTTTAAAGGCTTAGATATTAGCAAAGCCACTGAAAAATTTATAGACTTATGTGCTCAAGCTAATTATATAGATGTTTACGCAAAAGATAATGCCGTGAGAATTACAATCGTTTCTGGATTTATGCAAGCCTTAGAATTACAAGTTTATGAAAGCATTAATAATTACTTCATTAAAAACGAAATTTATGGATTAATCGTTGAAAATGATAACGATTTAGCCGAAATAAAAGAAGCAAAAAAATTAAATGTAACTTCTGCTAATAAATTATCTTTAATAAAAAGTATTTGTTTGCTTGATGAAGATAAAAAATTTGATGATATAAAAAATCTAAAAGAAGATGACTTGCTTGAAATGCTTTCAGATATTCATAAAGATATAAACTATTCCCCTAATAACTACACAGAAACAGAAATTGCTAATAAAAGCAGATTGATTGATGCTAATAGAATTAATTTTGAAAAACATCAAAAAGCAATAACAAATGAAACATCAAGAGCATTTTCAAAATCCTTTGATGAATACAAAAGATTAAATTTAAAAGATTATGAATTAGATTTTAATAAAAAATATGAAACTTGGATTGCCGGTTAAAATAAAAGCATTATAAATAAAAATTTTCTTATCTATAATGCTTTTTATTATTAATATATTAAATTTTAAATATTAACATTTTCAATATAACCATTACTATAAGTAAAGATATAACCAGTAGTAGTTTTTTCTATATTTATTGTTTCTTTTTCTCCATTCAAATTAAATTCCACAATAAAAGTATTTTCTGTTTGTCCTTTTCTTAACTTATAAATTGTTTTATTATATTGATTATTTGATAAATCTTTTAATTTAAACTCTAATTCAACTTTATCATTTTCTTTTTCAAATTCCAATTCAGTTGCTTGCTTTAATTTACCATCAACATATATCTTATATTCATATTCAACTTCGTGTTCGTTTATTTCTTTCTCAATTGACTTAGAAACTTCAATATAATTCTGACTATTCATTCTACTTATTGTTTTAAATTCTACACTTACTTCTTTTTCATCAACTTCTTCTTCAATTTCTCGTTTTCCAACAACATCATATTTAGAATTTTCAAAAATCATAATACCTTCTAAAGTTGTAGATGTTTTAATCTCTTCGCCTTCATCATCTATTTCTTTATTAGTTAATGTTTCTTTTTCTGTGTAGTACATTTTTATAGAGTTATTTGAATTGAATAATGATATAGTCATAACAAAATTATAATCTTTCAATTCTTCATCAGTTGATGTGTTTTTTTCTGTATTATGTTGGATTTTACCATTATTTATAAACCCATCAAATAAGCCTAAGCAATTTTTCATTCCATTAACATCATTCTCTGAAATATTTACTGGTCTAGTTGTTGCATTATTAGTTGTTAAAGCTCTTGTATTATTATCAATAGTTTGTAGATAACTTACGCTTGATAACGCAGATATTGCATAAACATCTTTTGCTGTAACATTTGTTTTAGTTCCATTATCCTTACAGCTTACTAATCCAAATGCCATAGGAAGAGCAAGGAGTGTAACAATAAATAAACAAATCCTTTTTCTAAATTTCATAAATTCCTCCTTTTTATATAACCAAAATATCATATAACTATGAGGAGTGTCAACAAAAAAAATTACATATCTTATATTTTTTTCCACCTAAAAATATAAAATATGTAATTAATTTATAAAAACTTATTTAACTTCATAATTTTCTAATTTTTTCTTTTGGTCTGCCATTTCCAAATTTTCAATTAAGTCATCTAAATCGCCATTTAAGAATGCTTCTAAGTTATAAACTGTATAATTAATTCTATGGTCTGTTAATCTGCCTTGTGGATAATTATATGTTCTAATTCTCTCACTCCTATCACCTGTTCCAACTTGCTCTTTTCTATTTTTAGCATATTCTGTATCAAGTTGCATTTGATAGTAATCATAAAGTTTACTCTTCAAAACGCTCATTGCTCTTTCTTTATTCTTTAATTGGCTTCTCTCATCTTGGCAATTAACCACAATTCCTGTAGGCAAATGCGTAATTCTAATAGCACTATCGGTTGTGTTTACATGTTGTCCACCCGCACCAGAGCTTCGATAAGTATCAACCTTTATATCTTTTTCATTTATCTCAACATCAACATCTTCTCGTTCTGGCAAAACTGCAACAGTTGATGTACTAGTATGAATTCTTCCTTGGCTTTCTGTTTCTGGAACTCTTTGAACTCTATGCACACCACTCTCATATTTAAGTTTGCTAAATACATTGTTACCAGTAATCATAAAAGTGATTTCTTTTATTCCGCCAAGTTCAGTTTCGTTAATGCTTAACATTTGAACTTTCCAACGATTTTTCTCTGCATACATACAATACATTCTATATAAAACTGCACTAAACAACGCAGATTCTTCTCCGCCTGCACCAGCTCTAATTTCCATAATAACATTTTTATCATCATTTTCATCTTTTGGTAATAACATTATCTTAATTTCTTCTTCAAGTTTTGTTAGTTGCTCTTGACAATCGTTAATTTCAGCATCTAAAAGTTCTTGCATTTCAGAATCAGCTTCAGTTTCTTTTAATTCTTTAGCACTTTTTAAATCATTTGTTAATTTTTTATACTTATCATAAGCCAAAGAAATAGGTTCAAGGCTATTATATTCCTTGATTAATTTTGTATATAACTTATTATCTGAAATAACTTCAGGCTTAACCACCTCTTCAGCCAATTGTAAGTATTTATTCTTTATTGCTTCTAACTTTTCTAACATATTCTTTCCTTTCGATTATAGCAACAAATAAATCTATCCAAATTACCATAATCTTTTTTTATTTCCACTCTTTCAAAATAACTTTCAAATATTTCTTTTGTAGTTTCACCTAATGCGTAATGAATTTCCAAAAATAAATCACCATTTAGTTTTAAAAACTTATTCAAGTTGTTTGCAATTTCTTTATAAAATTTCAAACCATCAATTCCGCCATCAAGTGCAAGTTTTGGATCATATAAATCAACTTCTTTTTCAAGACTTGCCAATTCTTCAGTTTTTAAATATGGCGGATTGCTTATTATAATATCAAAGTTACCGCTAATGTTTTTAAACATATCGGATTTAACAACATTCGCATCTATATTATTAAGTTTTGCATTTTCTTTAATATGATTTATTGCAAATTCTGAAATATCGGATAGAACCACATCTGCATTTGTGTTTTTTATAATTCCAAGCCCAATGCAACCGCTCCCCGAACACAAGTCTAAAACTCTTAGCTTTTCCCTCTTGCTATTTATATACTTAATAACCATATCCGCAAAAATTTCCGTTTCCATTCTTGGAGTAAGAGTATTTTCATTAAACAAGATTTTTAGATTTAAAAATTCCGTATATCCTTTTAATTTTTGGATAGGCTCACCATCTAATCTTCTAGCAACAAAACTATTAATTGTTTCCAATTCCTTTTCATTTATCTCAACACCTGCTAGAATATATGACTTATTTATATTTAACGCCATTTCCATAATAGTTATTGCATCTTCTTTAAAACTTGGAATAGATTTTAACTTATCTTCAATCTCTTTTAAGCATTTTATTGAATTCATAACACCTTCATAATAAAAAATGTGTGTTTTATCTACAACACACATTTCTCTCCCTCTTTTAAAGTATAAGAAAAAAGAGGGTCTAATTTAACTAATCTAAATTATATTTCTTTTTGAATTTTTCTACTCTACCAGCAGTATCAACTAATTTTTGTTTTCCTGAATAGAATGGGTGACATTTATCGCATACTTCAACACGAATTGTATCACCATTAATAGTTGATTTAGTTTTAAAAGTATTTCCACAGCCACAAACAACTGTTACTTCGTGGTAGTTTGGATGTATTGCTTCTTTCATTTCTACTAACCTCTATCTTAATATTTAACGCAAA